>JAAEOH010000192.1 GCA_024244645.1 Hyphomicrobiales bacterium | reverse complement strand
GCCTGTGCGGTCGCCCGGAAATCATCGGCCGTATAGGTGTAGGTCCCGATGAAGGTGATCTCCTGCAGGGTCATGCGGCGGAAATCGAAATCGCCCGTCCCTCCCCCAAGACCGATATGCATGATCACACCACCAGGAAGCACATGCGCGACCGCCTGGGACCGGGTGGTAGCAAAGCCCACGGCATCGACAATCAGATCGAACTGGTCCGCTGTGCCGATCTCATCCGGGCTGACAACATCGAGCCCGCTGCCTTGGGCAAGAAATTTCCGCCGCACAACATTGGGTTCCGAAACAAGGATAATCTTGGCACTTGCCGCCTTGAGGCTGAGCGCAGCACCGACACCGATTGCGCCCCCGCCGATCACCAGTACGGACGCCTCTTCCAGCGAACCCGAAAGCGCACTGCGTGCCAGCCTTGCAGCGTGCCAGCCGCAGGCGATCGGCTCCGTCAGTGACGCGACATCGAAGGATACCGCATCCGGAATTTCAATAATATTCGCTACCGGAATGGCGACCATCTGCGCGAAAGCGCCTTCGCGCGGCGGCATGGAAATGATCTGCCGGTCGGGGCAGATGTTCTCGCGGCCTGACTTGCAGGCGGTACAGTTTCCGCAATGCACCAGCGGATTGACCGTGACCCGCTTGCCGGCAAGCTCGCCCGACGTCACAAAGCCGGCCGCCTCATGCCCGAGGATCAGTGGCGCCGGCCTACGCTCGTCATGCCCGAGAAACGCATGCATGTCGGATCCACAAATGCCGACGCTTTCAACCGCGACGACAACTTCACCATCGGCCGCCTGCGGATCCCCAAAATCGCGATAGTCGAGGCTCTTTTCGCCCTGATAGACAAGCGCCTTCATTTTGCCGTGAATCCTCCGTCGACCATGAGAACCTGACCTGTAACATAGGCCGAGGCGTCAGAGCATAGAAACAGCATCGGGCCGTCGAGATCCTGCAATTCGCCGTTTCGTCCGACGCAGGTCTGCGCGGCATTTCGTTCGGCCCGCACCGGATCGTCAAAGACGGCGGCCGTCAATTCGGTTCTGAAAAATCCCGGGCCAATGGCATTCACATTGATGCCGAAACAGGACCAGCTTTCAGCCATCGCCCGCGTCAACTGGCCGATCCCCGCCTTCGACGCACCGTAGGACAAGCCGCCGGGAAATGCCCGCGTCGTCTGAAGCGAAGCGAAGTTGACGATCCGCCCCCAGCCCTTCTTCTTCATGGCTGGCACGAATGCCTGGCTCAGGAAAAATGGCGCCGCGAGATTGAGATCAACTGTAACGTCCCACCCTTCCGGCGTGACCTCATCGGCCGTCTGGCGTGTGTTGATCCCAGCCGCATGAACAACAATATCGGGAGCCCCGAATTTGCCGGCGACTGTTGTTGCCAGAACGCCGAGTCCGTTACGGTCCGAAAGATCAAAAGCTACGCTGGCCGTCTCGCCCTGTGTGCCAGATTGCCATTCTTCCAGTTGGTCGGCGCGGCGCGCCACGCCAACGACCTGCGCTCCGGCAATGGCCAGGATTTCGCCTGCTCGGCGGCCCAACCCGGAACTTGCACCGGTAACGCACGCGATTTTCCCGGTCAGGTCAAAGAGTGTGGCAGGATCAGCGGCCATCGCCTCAGCCGCGCGCCGAAAGATCGAATGTTTCGTCGGGAAAATATTTCTGCAGCCGAATGTCGGCGGTCCGGGCGTGGCCTTCCATGCCTTCAAGCCTGGAAATGCGCGCCGTTGCCTCGGCCACCGGTTTCGCTCCCTCGCGTGTTGCCCGCTGCCAGGTGACGATCTTCATGTATTTGTGGACCGAAAGGCCGCCTGTATAGGTCGCTGCTCCGGATGTGGGCAGAACGTGGTTGGTCCCCGACGCCTTGTCGCCGAATGCGACGGTGGTTTCTTCACCGAGAAACAATGAGCCATAGCATTGCAGCGTGTCGAGCCACCATGGCAGGTCGGCTGCCTGTACGGTCAGGTGTTCGGGTGCATAGTCGTCCGCCGTTGCGGCCATTTCCTCACGATTGTCGCATACGATCACTTCCGCATAATCGCGCCACGCCGCCTCGGCGTTAATACGGTTGGTCTCCGGCAAATCGGCAATCAGCTCGGGCACCAGATCCATGACCTTTTCACCCAGCGCCCGGTCGTCCGTCACCAGCCACACGGGTGAGTTATAACCATGCTCTGCCTGTCCCACGAGGTCGGCGGCCACGATCGTGGCGTCGGCGGATGGATCGGCGATAATGAGGCTGTCGGTCGGGCCGGCAAACATGTCGATTCCCACTCGGCCGAACAGGATTCTCTTGGCCTCTGCAACAAACTGATTGCCCGGACCGACCAGAATATCAGCCTTGGGAAGGCCGAACAGACCGAACGTCATCGACGCAATACCCTGAACGCCGCCCATGGCTAAAATTGTATCGGCTCCGCACAGATCGGCCGTGTAGACGATGGCCGGCGCGATACCCACGCCCGGATGCGGCGGTGAACAGGTGACAATATACTGGCATCCGGCCACTTTGGCAGTCGTCACCGTCATGATCGCCGACGCAATGTGGCTGTAGCGCCCGCCAGGCACATAACATCCCGCCGCCTTGCACGGAATACTCTTTTGCCCGGCGACAAGCCCCGGTACGATCTCGACTTCGATGTCCTTCAGCGTTTCCTTCTGCGCCTCGGCAAAACGGCGCACATTGTCATGGGCAAACTGTATGTCCTGCTTCAGCTTTTCGGGCACTAGGGCAGCAGCGGCATCAATCTCCTCGCGGCTGAGCACCACACTGCCTTCATATTTGTCAAACTTGGCGGCATATTCCAATGCCGCGTCGTCGCCTCCGGCCTCGATCGCATCAAGTATGTTCTGAACCGTCGCCCGCACATCCGCGGCATCGCTGGTTGAGGTCAAAGGTGCCTTTTTTAAATACTCACGTGGCATCGGATCGTCCTATTGATAGATCTCTGGGAGGAGCGTGGTCGAGATAGCGGGTACATATGCGATGAACAGCACCACGATCAGCATGAAAATCACGAACGGAACCGCCCGCGCGGCAATTTTCAGGATCGATTCTCCCGTCAGACCCGACACCACAAACAGATTGAGACCGAGCGGAGGGGTGATAAATCCGACTCCAAGGGCCGTGATCATCATGATGCAGAACTGAATCTCATTCATCCCGATATTATCGGCCAGCGGTTTCAGGATCGGCGCAAGGATCACGATATTCGGCGTCGTTTCCATTACGCAGCCCGCGGCAATCAATATCAGGATCATCATCAGGACAATGATCGTCGGATCGTCCGTCACACCGGTTGCGGCTGCTACAAATCCCTGCGGCACGCCCATAATGGCAAGAGCCTGCGCCAATGGCAGGGAAAATGCGATGATTGGCAGGATGACGCCATTGACCTTGGCCGAGCCGATCAGCATGGCCGGAAAATCTGCCAGTTTCAGCGTACCGAGGATGAATCCCATGATGATGGTGACGACAACCGCCGTCGCGCCGGCCTCTGTCGGCGTCAGCCTGCCGGAGAAGATGCCGTAAAAAATGATGCCGGGAACCAGAAATGCGTACCAGCCGGATTTCAGGGTGCGCAGCAGATTTCCCGACCATTCGCCGAACGACATCGGGTCTCCGCCCTCATAGGAATAGATGCGGTTGACGACGATATTGGTCACCAGGATCGAGACCAGGATCGCTATGCCCGGAATGAGCGCTGCGAGAAACAGCGTTGAGGCTGATATGCCGAGCACCAGCCCGATGATGATATAGGCAATGGACGGCGGAATAAGGATGCCCGTACAGGCGCCCGCTGCAACGAGTGCACACGCATAGGGCCGCGGATATCCGCTTTCCACGAGGCGATCGATCGTCATGCGGCCGACAGCGGCAGCACCCGCGGCATCCGAGCCGGAGATGGCCGCGAACATGCCGCAAACCAGCACGGTAGCCGAGCCGAAACCGCCCTTTGTCCAACACGTCAGGGCTTCCGCCACATCCAGGAACTTGCGACTCAATCCGGTGCGAACCAGAACGTCGCCGGTGAGAATAAACAGCGGGATCGCCGTCAGCGCAAAGGCATCGATGCCGTCAAAGAGCGACTCGCCGACGAGGGAAAGCGGCAAGGCTCCGGACATCAGAAGCATCAGGATTGCAGCTGATCCGATGGCGGCCCAAACCGGCACGGCCAGCGAACAGAAGACGACAAAGATGAGAACCGGGAGATAGAATTCCCAACCAAGCTCAACGGTGTTCAATTGCTGGTTAAACAACATGACGCGCTCCCTCAATCAAACATCTTGTTGCCTTCGAAAACCGGTTCGCCGGTTCGCAAGGCATGGATGTCTTGGATGAATGATTGGACCAGTCGCAGGACCATCAGGGAAAAACCGATTGGGACGGCCATCAGGAACCAAACCATCGAAATGCGCAGGCCATGGCTCACGGACCCGAATTTCCACGAGACTGTGACCGTCTCGAATGACCAGTAAAGCGCCACCAGCGCGACCAGAAACATGATGAGATCGCCAAAAATATAGATCAGCGCTTTGGGGCGCGGCCCGAGGTAGTGAAGGATAACGTCAATGCGGATATGCGCCCGCTCCCTTACCGCCGACGCGGCGCCGATCCAGGCGAGATAGATAAAGGAGTAGCGCACGATCTCTTCGCCCCAGATTGACGAGAAAGCGAAGACCTCGCGCCGGACAACCTCGATCGCCATGGTCAGCACGAGCAAGACGTATAAGGTTAGAAGTGCCCACCGTTCCAGGTTCTGGTTGAGTAGTTTGAGCATTTTTGCATCCTTTGCCGGAGCAATAGATTCCTCCTTCGGCGGCCATGCCGAAGCGCATCCACAATGTCGTGGTGTCCGCCGGAGCCCTTTTGAGGCACCGGCGGCAGGAGATGAAATCAGGCGTCGTGGACGTAGTAACGTCCCATTGTGCCGGCCGCTTCCTCAAGCTGGGAGAAAGCATCCATGGAGCCTGCAAGTTCGGTCTTGAAACTGTCCCATTCCGTATTCTGGAACCCGCCGACTTCTTTCCACTGTCCCAGCTGATCGTCAGACAGAGAGTGGAATTCGACTCCGGACTTGCGCAGCTCCGCCATGGCGTAATTGCGTGCGGCCGGAACCTTGGCAAGGTTCTGATGGGCTGTAATTTCGGAAGCGAATTCAATACCTTCCTGCACATCTGCAGGCATGGAGTTGAACCACTCGAGGTTACAGGAATAGACCTGGCTGTCGGGCACCGCCTGCGTGAAGGTCACGTGGCTCAGAATGTCCTTGAAGCCGAAGACATAAAGTGCCCCGACTGACGGATCGAGTGCGTCGGCGACACCTTGCTTGATCGCCGATGGTGTTTCGCCCCAGGCAACCGGCGTCGGGTTCGCACCCACCATGCGGTAATACTGCTGCAGCATTTTCGATCCCGGCACGCGGAACTTCACACCGGACAGATCAGCCGGCAGGATGACGGCGCCTTTGCCGCCTTTTCGCACCGCAACGACGCGCGGGTCGATGACAACATAAAACAGTGCCTTGAAGCCTTTCGCCTCCACCTTCGGATGCACATCATTCTTCCAGGCATCCGAATTGACCAGGTTCACGAACCGTTGGTTGGAGCCGCAGAAATAGGGCATGTTGATGAGGTCGACCGACGGTGCGAACGGTGCAAAGTTCGACAATGAATGCTGCGCAGCCTGGATGGTTCCGCCCTGCACTTTCTGCGCCAGTGCCCCACCTGCACCCAGCTGACCGCCCGGTGCGAGTTTCACATAGACTTTGCCGTTGGTTGCGTTCTGGATGTTCTCTTTCAGGTCAAGCTGGAGGATCGGGTAGCTGCGCGATGCTCCCAGCACATAGGCTGTAGCGATCGTCATGATGTGATCAGCGGCTCCCTCGCGTTCCTTTTCTTCCTTGGCAGTCTGGGCAACGGCTTCGGACGACCAGAGAGTGCCCGCCGCGCCGGCAACCACGGCGGCGGTAAACGCACCTGCTCCTGCCAGCTTCATGAAATTCCGGCGCTCGGCCGACTCAAGTGTGTCGTTCATATGTGATCTCCTCCCAGGAAATTCAGGGTGATGTATTCTGCTCGTCTCGCTCTTTGATGAGGATCGCAACGACAAACGATATGGACGTTGTGAGTAATAAAAGCATTTCGCCTACGTCGTTCAGAAATGACGTCCCCAGAACCGCTCCGGCCACAACATTTGCAAGAAAAACGGCAAAAAAGGCTGCGGTTACAATGAGCATTGGTTTCCTCCCAGGCGCGTCATTCCGAACAGATAGCACCACAATGTAAGCGCTTACATAATTTTTTGCAAGCGCTTACATTTATTCATCTGTATAAGCTTGCTTATCCAGTCAGTTGGCCACTACTTTGAAGATAGGCCGTCTGGCCGAATACCGGACCCGGGAGAATTGTTTGGATAAATTGCAGCTTCCGACACTTGAAGATGTGGCACGACAGGCCCAGGTCTCGACCGCCACTGTCTCCCGATGTCTCAGCAGGCCCGAGACGGTCAAAGACACCACGCGCGAACGTGTGATGCAGATCGTCAGTGAACTGGGATACACACCGAATTTCGGCGCCCAGGCGATGGTTGCCAGACGGACCAACACCATTGGCGCCGTCATCCCTACAATGGACAACGCCATATTCGCCAAGGGTCTGCAGGCCTTTCAGGAGGAGATCAGCAAACAGGGTGCAAATCTGCTGGTCGCAAGTTCGTCCTACAGGAAGGATCTGGAGGAAAAACAGATCAGATCCCTGATTGCCCGCGGCGTCGACGGCTTGCTGCTTATTGGCGACGACCGCGACGAGGAGATCTACGCCTATCTGGAAAAGCGCCAGATCCCCTTTGTTCTTGCCTGGAACTACCGTGAAGCATCATCACGCACCTATGTCGGCTTCAACAATTTTCAGGCGTCATACGACATGGCGAAACTGGTCGTCGAATACGGCCACACGCATATCGCAATGATTGCCGGCATAACGGAAGGCAATGACAGAGCGCTCGACCGCCTGGCTGGCGCAGGAGAGGCGCTGATCGACAGCGGCCTCCCCCGCGACAACTTCACGGTTACCGAGAGCAAATATGATTTCGATGCCGCAGGGAACGCGTTTGAGAAGATATCCGGCCTCGGACGCCCTCCAACGGCGATAATATGCGGCAACGATGTGCTGGCCGTAGGCGCGATTTTGCGCGCAAAAACACTGGGCATACGGGTACCCCAGGACATTTCCATAACTGGATTTGACGACATTGAGATCTCGACTATCGTCGAACCCGGCGTAACCACTGTTCACGTTCCACACCGCAGAATGGGTACATCGGCCGCATCGGTATTGTTCAAGGCCCTGCAGGAACAGAAAACCAGAAGCAGAAAATTCGAGACGCATATCGTCAAACGGCAATCACTTTGCGCGCCAAGCGGCCCCCCATGAAAAATGCTGCCGGGGGACGTCGTTTGTCGCATCGATGATGTCAACGGCAGGATCTGTGTCGCCTCGATTCCGCACTTGCGCATGGTGATCAACAGTGGCGATATCAGCTCAATCAAGCGGCCTTTATGACAACAACACCAATCCTTGGTGCCGGCTTTCCGGACCGTGAACCAGCCCCGTATTGCTGCGCTGATTGCAAGACGCCGCGGCTCGTCAACCGAAATCCGCTACGATTGACTCTGGAAGACTTCAATTCTAGTAAATGGACAATCGTCCATTAAACAAGAGTCGGATGGCAATGGAAAAAACAGCCCGTCGCAAAACACGCAGAAGCGGTGCCGGTCGTGCCGGCAGGATCAAGGCCCGCACGGCAGCTACACCGTCAAAAGCCATTCGACCGGGGATTCCCGGCGGACGCTACCAGCCGCTGACCCAGATCGATATGAAAAATGTACACGACGCGGCGCTGACGATCCTCGAACAGACGGGTGTCGGCGATCCAACAGAAGAATTGCTCGATATCGTGCTCTCAAAAGGCACGTTCTTGAACGATCACGGGCGGTTGTGTTTTCCGCGCGTGCTTATGGAAGACCTGATTGCCGGTGCAGCCCGGGAATATATGGTCCATGCACGCGGCAGCAGGGCTGGCAAAGACGACATTCACTGCACCAAAAAACAGGTGTACTACTCCAATTCCGGCACAGCTGTGACGACGTTCGAAGCGGCAACCAAAACCTATCGGCCGTCATTGCTGATCGACATCTACGATTTCGCCCGCTTGGTGGACACGCTCAACAACATCAACATGACCGGCGATACGGTGCTGGCGACGGACGTTGCAGATGATTTTGAACATGACATCAACATGGTCTACGCCCTGCTCGCCGGCAGCGAAAAACCGGTCTGCCTGTCGTTCCGCTCCCGCGACCATATCAAACCGGCCATTGAATTGTTCGACATGGCATCCGGCGGAGAAGGCTCCTTCCTTCGCAACCCGTCAGTAATATTCGGTGGTTGCCCAATCGTTTCGCCGCTACGTTTCGGCCGGGAAAACCTGGAAATCCTGATGGATGCCAGCCGCCTGGGACTGACCAGTGACATCGCTGTGGCGCCGCAGACAGCTGCAACCGCGCCGGCTCCGCTTGCAGGAACACTTGCGCAGGCCATCGCGGAAACACTTTCCTGCCTGGCGATCGTCAACCTCATCAATCCCGGATGCCCGATGAGCTTTGCCGCCTGGCCGTTCATCACCGACCTGAGAACCGGATCATTCACCGGCGGCAGCGGCGAGCAGGCACTTATTTCTGCGGCAGCCGTACAGATGGGCAATTTTTACGACCTGCCGAATTCCATCGGATGTGGCATGACCGATGCGAAAATCCCCGACGCCCAATACGGAATTGAAAAGTCGCTGACCTATTCGCTGGCTGCCCATGCAGGAGCTAACCGCCTGTGCGAAGTCGGCGGCATGATGGGCAGCCTCATGGGTTGCAGTTTTGAATCGATGGTCATCGATAATGAGGTTATCGGCATGATCGCCCGCACCTTGCGGGGTATCGAAGTCAATGACGACACGCTCTCTCTCGACGTCATCAACAGCTGCGCCGTGGACCCCGGCCATTTTCTCGGCAATGAGCAGACGCTGAAATTCATGGAGACCGAGTATGTCTATCCCAACCTGATGGATCGGTCTCCAACCGATCTGTGGCAGGATGAGGGGTCGACCGATCTGTTCGAACGCAGCCGTAAGAAGGCCGCGGAACTTCTTGGTTCCCACTACCCCAACTATCTGGGCAAGGAAATGGATCTCAAAGTCAGGGACAGATTTCCGATCCGAATTTCTCCAGCGGAGATGACATCGGATTCCGGACGCTGGTAACAGTTTGGATCGTTGCTCCGTGGCGCGTATTGGGGGCGCGGTATCAGCCGCGCGCTGCCGCCTTCAGGACGGCACCATCCAGATCGAAATAGCCGGGAAACAGGGCCGAGAGAAACCTGAATATGGTGCGGATTGCTGCCCCGCGGTCAAAAGATTCGGGATGCAGCAGAAAATCCGTCCACATGCCCTCAAGCAGCGCCAGGGTGCCGTTCGTTGCGTCTTTGGCGGTTGTTTCCGGTTCCGGTAGGCCAGACTGTCGCGCGATTTTCAGATACGCCTCGAAGGCCAGATTCCGCAACCGCGCATCACGCGTGTCGCTATAGGCGGCAATGGCCTTGCGCTCCCGCGATTCTCCGCGAAAAGCATACCAAAGGCTCACAGTTCTTTTGTTGAGCACCTCTTCGCTCAGGTCGCTTCGGATGATGGCCTCGACGCTTTCCTGCGGGTCTGAGCCAGCGGTCTTCAACAACCCGTTCAGGCTGTCGTAATATTTTGCGCTGGAATATTTGGCCGACTCCTCGACCAGCGCATCCTTGCCGCCGAAATGCAGGTGGATCATGCCGCGCGACAACTGTGCCCGGTCGATAATTTCGCTCACTGACGTTCTGGCAAAACCGATTTCGGCGATGGAATCGAGGGTTGATTCAATAAGCGTCACCCTGTTCTGCTCCTTCAGTTTTTGACGTTTTCCATATTCGGCCAATCCTGTAGACCCCTGTTGTGGACTGTTTTCGCTGTCTTTTCTTAGCGCGATGATGCGCAAGTTCAAGCCTTCCGAATTTTAGGTTGACTCAATGGCTGTTCACAATACACACTAAATGGACGATCATCCATTTTATTTCCAGAGGGCGACAACGGTTTTTTGCATTGACTGCCGGGCGGGAGGAGAAACGCTATTGCAGCTAAGGACTGAAGCCTCGAAAGGTATGGCACTCAGTGCGCCCGCCTCGCTATATGTTGGGCTGCTTGTCGCTGCGCCGCTGGGGATTCTTGTCGTCTACAGCTTCTGGACGCAGTCCTATGTCGATATCAACCGGACACCGACTTGGGCGAATTACCAGGAGGCGATCGACGATCCACTCGTGCGGTTTTTGATGTTGCGCTCCATCGCGATTGCCGGCTGCGTGACGATTGCGACTGTTTTGCTGGCCTACCCCATCGCCTATTACATCGCCTTTCGCACACAAAAGAAAACGCTCTGGTTGCTGCTGATAACAATTCCATTCTGGAGCAGTTATCTGCTGCGCGTCTTTTCCTGGAAACTCATTCTCGGCTTTAACGGCGTGCTCAACAGTGCGCTGCTTTCGCTCGGCCTCATCTCGGAGCCACTCACCTTTCTGCTCTATAATGAATTCGCAGTCGTGCTGACCCTCGCCCATGCATGGGCACCCTTTGCTATCCTGCCGATCTACGTGTCACTGCAAAAGATAGACCGCAGCCTGCTGGAAGCGGCCACCGATCTGGGCGCCGGCAAGATCGAAAGTTTCATTCGCGTGACACTACCTTTGACCATGCCAGGCATTGTCGCGGCCAGCCTGATCATTTTCATTCCCACGGTCGGTGACTATGTAACCCCGTCACTTGTGGGTGGATCCGACGGGAAGATGATCGCCAACCTCATTCAGGTGCAATTCGGAGCGGCAAACAACTGGCCGCTTGGCGCGACACTTTCACTGATAGCGATGCTCTCCGTCGGTTTCGTGTCGATCGTCTTCGTTCTTGTCATGCGCGGTGTGGGGGAACGCATCCGATGAATTCGCAGACACGAATATTCTCCGGGCTGACCACCTATGCGCTACTCTATCTGGTGTTTTTGTATTTGCCGGTGATGCTGCTGCCGCTGTTCTCCTTCAACGACGGTACCATTATCGCTTTCCCCATCCAGGGCTTCACGCTCAAATGGTATGCCCAATTGGGCGAACAAACCAAAATGCTGGAGTCGCTGTTCAACAGTCTGATCGTCGGCTCGGTGGCCGCGCTGGTGAGCACCGCCCTGGGCCTTTTCGCCGCGCGCGCGTATGTGCGCTACACATTTCGCGGACGTGAACTGTCCGAGGGGCTGGTGATGCTACCCCTGGTCATCCCCGGCATCATCGTCGCCTCGTCCATGCTGGTTCTGTTCATCAGCATTGGCCTGCAACCGTCGCTGACCACCGTCATACTCGGCCACGTGTTCATCGCCCTGCCCTTCGCGGTCTCCATCATGAAGTCGGCGTTCGACGATTTCGACCAGTCACTCGAGGAGGCTGCGTTCGATTTGGGGGAGAATGTGATTGGCACGTTTAGGCGTGTCACCCTGCCAATCGTTTCGCCGGGCATTGTTTCAAGCCTGCTGGTGACCTTCACTGTGTCGTTCGATGAATTTGTGCTGGCCTTCTTCCTGTCAGGCAGCGAGCCCACCTTGCCCGTCTATATCTGGAGCCAGATCCGCTTCCCGGCCAAGCTTCCGAACACCCTTGCCCTCGGCGCCCTGTTGTTGGGCTTCTCGATCCTTCTCCTGCTGGTCGCGGAGTATTTCCGCCGCCGCTCCAGCAAGGCGGCGGTCGGAACATAGGATGACAAACTCATGAGTGATCAGAACATCATTGAACTCAGCGGCGTCGAAAAGCGGTTCGGCAATTTCGTGGCCGTGTCCAATCTTGATCTGTCGCTCAAGGCAGGTGAGTTCTTTTCACTGCTCGGCCCCTCAGGCTGCGGCAAGACGACGGCACTGCGGATGATTGCCGGATTTCAGACACCGGAAGAAGGCGACATCTCCATCGACGGGCAATCGATGCACGACATCCCCGCCAATCGCCGACCCACCAACATGGTTTTCCAGAGCTATGCGATTTTCCCGCACCTCAATGTCGGTGACAATGTCGCCTTCGGGCTTCGCAAGGCAGGTCTCAACCGTGAGGAAATAAAACAGCGGGTTGCCGAGGCGCTCGACATGGTGGAACTCGGCGGGCTGCAGGACCGCAAGGCGGATCAGCTGTCCGGCGGGCAACGCCAGCGCGTCGCCCTCGCCCGCGCCCTCGTCCTTCGTCCCAAGGTCTTGTTGCTGGATGAACCGCTGTCGGCGCTCGACAAGAACCTGCGGGAATCCATGCAGCTCGAACTGAGACGTCTGCAACAGTCGATCGGCATCACCTTTGTCATGGTCACCCACGACCAGTACGAGGCCATGACCATGTCAGACCGCATCGGCGTCATGCTGGACGGCCGTCTGATACAGATCGACAAGCCCGAAGTGCTCTACGCCCGCCCGTGCAACAGGGAGGTGGCATCCTTCATCGGCGGCATGAACTTTCTCGCCGCCGAGCTGGAAAGTGAAGACAAGGATGGTCTGAAGGTATCCGTCGCCGGCTTTGGATCGCTGCTCATCGGCATCAATCCGAACGTCCGCGAGCACAATCGCGATCTTCTGGTCGGCATCCGTCCGGAGCAGCTGGAAATAGCCGTCAAGCAACCGGAGGACTATGATGCAACGGCACAGGGCACGGTGACAGATGCCGCATTCTACGGCGAGAGCGTCCACTATTACGTAAAAATCGACGGCGTGGACGAACCCATCGCAGTCGCCGTGCCGAACTATTTTCACACCGTCGACTACACGCGAGGCGATACCGTGTGGCTCGGCGTACAAAACGCGTCGGTTATCGATCTTGGCAGCAACCAGGACACCGCCGCCAATCCATAAATCGGGAGAAAGAGACATGAAACACAAGACACGAACGCTGCTGATATCGGCAGGAATTGCTAGCCTGATGTGTTCGGCTCCGGCCTTTGCCCAGGGATCGGACCTCACGGTTTTTGACTGGTCCGGATATGAGGACAAGGGCTTTTTCGGCTCCTATATCGAAAAACACGGCAGCGCGCCGTCCTATTCTTTCTTCGGCAGCGTGGATGAGGCCTTCACCAAATTGCGCTCCGGATTTTCTGCTGACCTTGCCCATCCCTGCACGGATGCCACGAAGAAATGGGTAGCTGCAGACCTGATCAAGCCGATCGATGCCAGCCGCCTGGAAAACTGGGATAAACTGCTGCCTGAGATCAAGGATATCGACGGCATCATGGTTGACGGCGAGGTCTATATGGTGCCGTTCGAATGGGGCAATACCGGCCTCATCTACCGCACCGATATGATCACGGACGATGAAATTTCGCTGCAGCTTCTGGCCGATCCCAAATATCAGGGCAAGATAGCGGTACCGGATGCCGGACCCAGTGCCTATGCGATGGCCGCCCTGGCAACCGGCGTCAAAGACTATACGAACATGACGGATGAGGAATTCAAGAACGCATCCGATTATCTGCGTTCCATCCATCCGAATGTGCGCTTCTACTGGACAGACGCAGGTCAGCTCGATCAGGCGATTGCCAGCAAGGAAGTTGTCATGGGCTGGGGCTGGAACCAGTCGGAGCTGAACCTGATCTGGAACAAGACGCCCGCCATCATGATGAAGGATGTCGACAAGGGCATAGCGACATGGGTGTGCGGCTATGTGCACCTGAAGAGCTCAAAGCAGTCGGATGATCAGGTCTATGACATGCTGAACGCGCTCACCAGCAAGGCCAGTGGCAAATACATCATTGAGTCCTGGGGCTACGCCCACTCGAATTCAGAAGCCTTCGACGCTGTCGATCCCGAACTGATCAAGAGCTACGGATTTGACAAGGCCGACGAGTTCTTCGAAGGAAGCCTGTTCTTCAACGCGGTCGACCCAAAGCTGGAAGCCAAGATGCTGAAGGAGTTCGAGCGCATCAAGGCGGGTTTTTAAACCGTCTGTTCAAGGGACGCTTGACGCCCCGTAACATCTATCATCGGCTGGAGCGCATCTTGATCAAAAGAGATGCGCTCTGGACCCATGTATTGAGGGGCGTCAATGCCTGACACCAGCAAATACTCCGTCCTGTTCGAGCCGGTTAAGATCGGTCCTTTGACGGCACGCAACCGGTTCTACCAGGTGCCCCATTGCTGTGGCATGGGGCATGTCCGACCGCAGGCGCACGCTGCCATGCGTGAAATCAAGGCCGAAGGCGGCTGGGCCGTCGTCAGCACCGAGGAAACGGAAATACACCCCACGTCCGATCTGTCGCCCTACGCGGAACAGCGCCTGTGGGACGACCGGGACATTCCGGCGCTGCGGCTTATGACCGACCGGGTGCACGACAACGGCGCGCTGGCGGCAATCGAGCTCGTTCACAATGGCAACCACGCCCAAAACCTACTGACCCGCGGGCCGATACTCGCACCGTCCGATATGTCGCTGTCCGTTGCCTATCCGAAGCAGGCCCGCGCCATGGACAAGGCGGATATTTGTGAATTCCGCCGCTGGCATCGCAACGCGGCGCGGCGCGCCAAACAGGCCGGCTTTGACATCGTCTATGTCTATGCCGGCCACCGCATGACGCTCACCCAGCACTTTTTATTGCCGGAGTACAACGACCGGATCGACGAATATGGCGGCAGTCTTGAAAACCGCAGCCGGCTGATCCGCGAATTACTGGAGGAAACCCATGAGGAAGTCGGCGACAGCTGCGCCGTCGCCTTCCGGTTTGCCGTCGATGAGATGATGGGTGCCGATGGCATGCAGGCGCAGGAGGAAGGATGCGCCGTCGTCGAAATGCTGGCCGAAGTCCCGGATTTATGGGACGTCAACGTCTCCGACTGGACAAATGATTCCGCCACAACACGCTATGAGCCGAATGACGGATATCAGACGCCCTATATCGAGTTCGTCAAACAGCTGACGTCCAAGCCGGTCGTAGCCGTCGGGCGGCTCAACTCGCCTGACATGATGGTGTCGATGGTCAAACGTGGCATCGTCGACTTTATCGGAGCGGCAAGGCCTTCCATCGCGGACCCCTTCCTGCCGGAAAAGATCCGCACCGACCGGATTGAAGAGATCCGCGAATGCATCGGCTGCAACATCTGTGTTTCCAGCGACACGCTGGGCGTTCCGATCCGCTGCACCCAGAACCCGACCATGGGCGAAGAATGGCGCCGCGGCTGGCACCCGGAGAAGATAGATCCGAAAAAGGACCAGGATGCCGCGCTGGTCGTCGGTGCCGGACCCGCCGGCCTGGAATGTGCCGTGCAACTGGCAAAACGCGGCTATCAGGTGACGCTGGCCGAAGCAGGCAATACCCTTGGCGGCCGTGCGGTCCGCGAAGCCAGGTTGACCGGCCTGGCCGCATGGCGGCGCGTTGCAGATCACCGGATATACGACTTGCAGCAACGCGCCAACATTGAGGCGTTCCTTGACAGCCGGATGTCGGCCGCTGATGTGACCGAACTCGGCATTTCCAATGTGTTCGTCGCCACCGGTGCTTCCTGGCGCAGGGACGGTGTCGGTCGTACCAGCAGGCTGCCGTTTAAATCAGAGAGCCCGGAAACCATCATGACGCCGGACGACATCATGAATGGGCTGCTGCCGAACGCGGGCCCGCTGGTGATCTATGACGACGATCAGGCCTACCTGGCCGGTGTTCTTGCTGAACATCTGGTCGCCCGGAGCCGCGATATTACATTTGTGACCCCTGCCAGCGTTGTATCGCCCTTTACCGAATACACGCTTGAACAGGCCCGCATTCAGCGCAGCCTGATCGAAAAGGGTGTGAAGATCATAACCGGTCACAAGCTGGTGGCGGTCACCAACAGCAGCTGTGAAATCCGATGTATTTACACGGAGCAGCCACGGCATCTGGCCTGCGCAACGCTGCTGCCGGTCACCGAGAGGATCCGGCAAAGCGACCTGTTCGAGGAACTGCAGGGCAATGCGCGGAGCGGCATTGAAACGCTTGAGCTGATTGGCGATGCTGCAATGCCCGGCCTGATCGCCGATGCGGTCTATTCCGGTCACATGGCAGCGCGCAATTTCGAGGTCGACCCCGAAGACGTTGCAAAGCAGCTCTTCCGTCGAGAAATCGTCTCTTTGAAAAACGCATGAGGTACGGCATGACATCATCACCCGCCAGCCCCCACGATGACATTCAGATCATGCGAGACCTTGTAAAGGACTATCGCGATGGGTTTGCCCTGCCGCGGCATTTCTATACCTCCGAGGCCGTTTATGAGCATGACTTAAAGGCTTACTGGAACGGCAGCTGGATCTGGGCCGGCCATGTCAGCCAGATTCCGGAACCCGGCAGCTTTTTCCTGTTCGACTACGGACCGGAATCCGTCATTGTGGTGCGTGACCGCGAGAATACCGTGCAGGCACATCTCAATGTCTGCCGGCACCGCGGTTCCCGCGTCTGTTTGAAAGACAGCGGCACTGCAAGAGTGTTTTCGTGTCCCTATCATGCCTGGACCTATGAGCTGAATGGCCGGCTGCGTGGTGCCCGCGATATGGGATCCGATTTTGATCGGTCGGACTACGGCCTCTTTCCAGTTCATGTTCGCGTCTTTCAGGGATTGATCTTCATCAGTGTCGCCGAAAACCCGCCCCCAATTGACGACAGTCTTGAAAAACTTGCGCCGCTGACAGAGCCTTTTGGACTTGAACAGCTGAAAATCGCGCACAGCGCTTCCTATCCCGTTCCGGCCAACTGGAAGCTGGCGCTCGAAAATTACATGGAGTGCTACCACTGCGCACCGTCCCACAAGGAGTACTCGCGCTCGCACAGCCTCAAGGACCCGCGCGACATGGTCGAGCTCATCGAACCGCTGAAGGAGCGGTCGCTGCAGGTCGGCCTGCCAACGGACGAAATCTACTGGACCGGCAGCGATGCTCCGCGGCCTGTCGCCGATATCTATTACAGCAGATATCCGCTGTATCCAGGTTACAAGACCGGCAGCCAGTCGGGTGAACTGCTCGCCCCGCTACTTGGACAGCTCAGCGATTTCGACGGCGGCGCGACGGACTTGCAGATCGGGCCATTGAACAATTTCCTGGTCTATTCGGACCACATCGTTTGCTACCGGTTCATTCCGCGAAGCATGCAGGAAACGGATATTCAGATTGTCTGGATGGTCAACGGGAACGCCGAGGAAGGCGAGGATTATGACCGGGAAACGCTGACCTGGCTGTGGCATGTGACGTCGCAGGATGATGAACGCATCATCCGACACAACCAGGAAGGCGTGAGCTCACATGGCTTTGTGCCCGGCCCGCTGGCCGAAATGGAGTGGGGTATTCGCGCCTTCTATCACGGCTATTTGAACCTCATCTGAGCCGACAACAACGAAACGGGTGTTGCCATGCATATCGCCGAGTTCAACATTGCCTACCGGATGTATGAAATCGATGATCCGCGCTTCGCGGATTTCGTCAACAACCTCGACCGTGTGAACGCACTGGCTGAACGATCGAAGGGTTTTGTATGGCGGCTCAAGGACGACAACGGTACGCAGGTGAATATCGATACGGATATCGATCCGAAACTACTACCCAATCTCAGCGTTTGGGAGAGCGCCGACGATCTTAGGCGGTTTACGTTCAACACCATTCACGCACGCATATTCGAGCGCCGCGAGGAGTGGTTTCCAGTGCTTGAGGAAAGGCATTTCGTCATGTGGCAGGTTCCCGTCGGCCATCGCCCGACACTGGGCGAGGCTTTTGCCAAACTCGATAGGCTGAACCTTGAGGGGCCGTCCGATGAAGTATTCGGCTGGGAGGCCTTGAAGCAATCGACAGAGTCCGCTTCAGAAGAGTGACTGGCGGAAAAACACCGCAAAGACAAAGAAAAACACTTGGCCCGTTCCCTTCCCCCATTTGCGGCGCTGCGCGGCTTCGAGGCCGCCGCCCGGCATTGCAGCTTCAAGCAGGCTGCAGAAGAACTAGAGTCTGTCACCTTTAGACGGAAGCATATCCGGCATTTTTGAGGTAGTTTGCGCACTCGGTTGGTTTGATTGATCCGACGAGTTCGCCGACATATCGCCATGCTTCTTCGATTGTTCTTTTTTGTGCTATTCGCAT
>JAAEOH010000191.1 GCA_024244645.1 Hyphomicrobiales bacterium | reverse complement strand
TTGACTGCTGACAAGGCGGCTTGCACGCCGTGGTGCCATCCCACCACAAGTGTGAGCCAACGCAGTCAGAGGGCAAAATAGCCCGGCCCAATTGCCGCAGCATATCAACAGCATAGTCCTTTCAGGGGTGGCGGCAAATCGGCCTATCGGCATCGTTGCGCCGCTTGCCCGATGCACCACATCGCGCTGCGCGACACGCCTGGCCGAGTGGGCCGATTTTCCGCCATCAAATGATCCCGTATAAACAAGACACACTCTAACCGAAACTGTTGGAAATCGTTGTAAAGATATTGGTCAAGTTGAGACCAAGGGTCGTGAATGCAAGGAGTGCGGCGATCAAACCGTATTCAATGGCCGTTGCACCGGATTCATCCTTCAAAATACTTCTTGTCGTTTGAAACAAGGGAACATCCTTTCCTGGGGACGTCGAGCGCAATGAAATATATATGCGCGTTATACTTGCAATTGGCATACTGTGACAATTCTTAATTGAGTGTTTGAAATTTGGATTGCATGGTGCAGCAAGTGACTAAAACCATACATGGTTTCCAATTCGTGAAACCGCCGCTGCGTGGCGTGCGGGCAATTCAAAACGCCATTGGAGGCAGGAACTGGCCCCTACCGAATATTCCACCGCCAGTTGCGTCGACGGATGAGCGTTGACAGGAGGCATCGCACCGAGGCTAGATTTACCCATGGTTGGCGGCGAAACAGAAACGACACTTAAGGCAGGGATGCCGATGGTCATCGTTGCAGTTGTTGGGCTTTCCATTCTGCTCGCGGCGTGCGGCGGCGAGGATGAAGAAGGGGCGGCCGATACGGACACCTATCCGCTGATGCCCGTACCGACGGCAACCGAACTCGCCGCGTCGGACCGGAAATGGTCGGCGGTGCGGGACGTTGTCGAAAAGCGCTGCGTGGTCTGCCATGGGTGCTACGACGCACCGTGCCAGCTTAAATTGTCATCACCGGACGGCCTGTTGCGCGGAGCCAGCAAGGAGCGGGTCTATGCGCCGTCGCGGCTGGAGGATGCGCCGCTTACCCGCCTTGGCATCGATGCCAAAACGGAAAAGGGCTGGCGCGAGCTCGGTTTTTTCCCGGTACAGCACAATCCGGCAATGAGCAAAGCAGACCCTTCTGTGCTGTCCAGACTGATGGATCTTGGACATGCAAATCCGCCCCCTGAAAACGGACCGCTTCCCGAAAGTGTCGATCTCAACATTCGGCGCAAGCTCAGCTGTCCGGCCCCGGATCAAACCGACGACTATATGAAAGATCATCCCCATGGCGGCATGCCGTTTGCAACCGCGCGCCTTGCCGATGATGAATACGATCTGTTGTCGACATGGGCAGGGACCGGCGCACCGCTGCCGGGATATAGTCGTGACCTGCCCGATGTCGTGACACAAAAAATCACCGATATAGAAACATACCTTAATTCCAAGGACTTCGCGCAACTGCTTGTCTCTCGCTATATCTACGAGCATCTGTTTCTTGCCCATCTGCATATTGAAGGCGACGATCCGGATCATTTTTTCCGAATGATCCGCTCGGCAACGCCTTCGGGCGAGACCGCGGATGAAATCGCTACGCGGAGGCCTTTCGACGATCCCGGAAAGGCACCGTATTTCTATCGCATCATTCCGATTGAAGGAACGATCCTGCACAAGGAACACATGGTCTACGAGATCGGCCCCAGACGGCTGGCGCGTTACCGGACACTGTTTGATCCGGGCAATCTGACGGTGAAGGAATCGCCGCCCTATTCCGATGCCGCCGGAGGCAATCCGTTTACAACATTTGCAGGCATACCGAACGAAGGCCGGTACCGGTTCCTGCTCGACGACGCACTGTTCTTTGTGCGCAGCTTCATTCGCGGGCCCGTTTGCTACGGGCAGGTGGCAGTCGACGTGATCGAGGACAGGTTCTGGGTGGCGTTCCTCGATCCTGATTCCGATCTTTCCATCACAGATACGTTCTATCTGCAGGAAGCGGCACTGCTGCTGGAATTGCCGGTCAGCGCAATTGGAGGCGACCTGGAGCAACGTGCATCGAAGTTTCTGTCCGAGGGCCCGGCTGAATATCTCAGATTCCGGGACGAACGTTACCGGGCGGCGGCGTCCTATGCGGAGGGTCCGACCTATAACGATGTTTGGGATGGCGATGGCACGAACATCGATGCCCGGCTGACAATCTACCGACACTTCGACAATGCATCGGTCGTGACAGGATTTGTCGGGGCCGTGCCCGAAACCGCCTGGGTGATCGACTATCCGCTGTTGGAGCGTATCTACTACGATCTCGTTGCCGGTTTCGATGTCTTCGGCAGCGTCGAACATCAGCTTACGACGCGGCTCTACATGGACGGCCTGCGGCGCGAGGGCGAGACGATCTTCCTGTCATTTCTGCCGCCCGATGTGCGTGAACCAATGCACGACGAGTGGTATCGCGGGCCGCTCGCAACGCTGGTCGACTGGCTGAAAGAACAGCCGGTCGATACAAGCACGCCGACCGGCATTGCGTTCGACACGGTCGATCCGAAGGCCGAATTCCTCGAGACCCTACTGGATCGGGGCCCGCAGCTGTGGCCACGACACGATCCGATCAATCGGTGTTCGGGTACCGATTGCGCTCCGCCGGATACGGTTGCCGGGAGGCTTCGCGCGCTTGCAGACCACAAAGCACCCTTTATCAAATTCCTTCCGGATCTGGTGCTGTTGCTGGTTGAAACGGGTTCTTATCGTTCAGAGATCTTCACGCTGGTGCATGACAAGGCCCACAGCAATGTGGCGTTCCTGTTCCGGGAAGAAAACCGCCGGGAGCCGGATGACGACCGGCTGACCATCGTGGCGGGCCAGTTCGTCAGCTATCCGAATTTTTATTTCAGGGTGGACGCGTCTGATCTGCCGGCTTTCATCGCCGATTTGCAAGGCGTCAGCGACCAGACCAGGTACATGGCGTTTGTCAAAACCTATGGCGTGCGCCGCGGCAGTCCCGACTTCTGGCCGAGCGTCGATGCCGTGCAGGCTGAGATACACTCACAAGATGCCCTGCAGGCAGGGCTGCTCGACCTCAACCGCTACAAGGACCCGAAATCGGCCGACAAGGTGGAATGAGACGGCCTGTGCTGTGTTTTCATCAGGGCCTGCGCACCCGCGTCGGGCTGCCGTAGAGGCGGGCGATGCGTTCGATCGCATCCTTCATCGGTTCGCGCACAACCTGCAAGGAATGACCGCTGGCGTGAATTGCCATGTGATCGTCTTCGGCGATCGCCACATGGCCTTTCCAGAACACCAGATCGCCGCGCTGCAGATTTTCAAATCCTTCGCCCGGGTCGATCTCCACGCCGAGGTCGGCCGCCTGCATGTCGGTGTCGCGCGGAACAATTGAACCGCACATCGCCATTGAAAGGCGAACCAGTCCCGAGCAGTCCAGCCCGAAACCTGACGTGCCACCCCACAAATAGGGAGTTTGCAGAAAAAGCGCGGCAATATCGACATAGTCGGCGGCCGCAAAGGGCATCGGCGCAATGTGATCTGCGATGACCGCGCCGCCGCTCTCCAAGGTGAGATAATTCGTCCCCCTTGTTGTCTGCGCGCCGATCCGCTTCATTCTGTTACCCATCGAACAGACCAGGCGCACCGGGCTGCGCAGGTCCGCCTCCTGGTAAATGAATGTGCGCGGCACGGTGACGATGTGCGTTGGATCAGCCGCAGGGCAACCAAGGCCTTCGGATTTCACATAGCCGACATAGTGGTCATCATCGAGCTGGATCCAGCTCAGCCCGTCCGCTTCGTCGAACACGGTGACGGTTTCACCCATCAGGGCCTGGGTGCCAACGGCACTGTCTGCGGCGGGATGATCCCGCAAATCCAGGACCGCATCTGTCACAACACGTTTTTCGCCGGCAACAAACCGCTCTGCATTGACCCGCCCCTGCAGAGCAATATCGGCCAGATCCGGCCGATAGGCATTCAGCCTTGTGTCCAGTTCGCCGCTCACAGGGAAAGCTCCCTGCCCTCGTCGATGATGATGTCGCCGAGTTTTTCCAGATAAAGCGCGCCATCGACCGTTCGCTGGATGATCACGTTGCGCCGGTCCCGTTCATCGCGCGAGCGGCGAACGAGGCCGAGCGAACCCATCGAATCGAGAGCCCGCGTGATCACCGGTTTTGTCACGCCAAGGGTCGAGGCAAGACCGCGTACCGTGTGTGGCGGCGGCACAAGATAGATATGAAGCAATATGCTGAGCTGGCGAAGCGTGAGATCCGGGGCGTCCGACCGGACAAGTCTAAGCGTTGCGCTATGCCAGAGATGCAACGCCTGCGAAGGGCTCAATGCGACACTCATGCCTGCCTGCCAATGTCTATATTCCAATGATTGTTTCGCTACCGTATCATTATCGCCCCGATGCGTCAAAACGGATGCGCGGTGTGGCATCAAACCGGATAGCGCTGGCACAGCAGGTGATAGAGCGCCCTGACAGCCTGGGCTTCTCCGCCAACCGGGGCCCAGGGTTTTTCCTTTGGATTCCAGGCATAAATGTCGAAATGCGCCCACTCCGTCGACTTGTCCACGAAGCGGCTCAAAAACAACGCGGCGATGACCGAACCCGCCATGCCGCCGGCGGGCGCATTGTTGAGATCTGCCACCGGCGAGGAAAGGTTGCGGTCGTAGGGTGCATAAAGCGGCATGCGCCAGACCGGATCGAACGCCTTTGCGGAGGCATCTTCCAGAGAAGCCGCGAACGAATTGCTGTGACTATAATAGGGTGGCAGGTCCGGCCCGAGCGCAACGCGCGCCGCGCCCGTCAATGTCGCCATGTCGATCATCAGCTCCGGTTTTTCCTCATCACCAAGACAAAGGGCGTCGGCAAGCACCAGCCGCCCCTCCGCATCGGTATTGCCGATTTCGACAGTCAGGCCCTTGCGGCTTGCGAGGATGTCGCCAGGGCGAAAGGCATTGCCTGCGATGGCGTTTTCAACGGCCGGTATCAGCACCCGCAACCGAACCGGCAGTTTCGCATCCATAACCATCGAGGCAAGGCCGATAACGTTGGCGGCGCCACCCATGTCCTTTTTCATCAACAACATGCCGGCGGCGGGCTTGATGTCGAGACCGCCGGTATCAAAACAAACACCCTTGCCGACAAGCGTCACCCTGGGTGCGTCCTCTTGTCCCCACCGCAGGTCCAGGAGGCGTGGCGCGGCGACACTTGCGCGACCGACCGCGTGGATCAACGGAAAATTGCCGTCAAGCAATGCGTCGCCTTCGACCGTGGAAACAATGGCGCCATGGGTATCGGCAAGTTGGCGCAGACTGAGCTCCAACTCAGCCGGCCCCATATCATTGACCGGCGTGTTAACGAGATCGCGGGCAAGAAAACAGCCGTTAACGATGCGCTCGAGGTCGGATCGCTCAACGGCCGCCGGACACACCATCCGGACCGTGGCCGCCGGCTTCTTTTTGTACCGATCGAACCGATAGGCCCCAAGCCCGAAACCCAGTGCAGCGGAGAGGGCATGGTCACCCGGATCTTCGAGGAACCAATTGCCCGCCGGCAGTTTTTTCGCCAACGTACCGGTAAGCAGAGGCCTGCGCGAAAGTCCGGCTCCAACTCCGAACAACGCTCCGGCAAGTGCTCCGTCCGGACCGGGCAGCAGCTGTAACTCCCCCGGCAAAGCCGCAAAGCAGGTCTGGTCAATCCAGCCCTGAAGGCGGGGGTCGGTGCGGACGTTGTCGAGGCTGCCCTTACTGATCAGAAAAACAGGCCTGGCATCATCGGTCATATCGGCAAAACTTGAGATGGTCATGGGGTCCTCGTGTTACATCCGTTAACCATCCGTTAGGGTTAACAGAATATTGATAAAGAGGGGCGGATCATCTGAGGCTAATGCATTCTGCGGCGCAGCGAAATCAACCACATGAAAGAATGTTTGCAGTTGCAAGACCGCATCTTAGTCCGCTGAAACGAAGGGGAAACGGGGTCAACATCATGGGCAGCTCTGAATTGAAGTTTTCGCACGGTTTGCAGCTTTCAAAGACCGTCTGCACGCTTGCCCTTGTGGCGGCCCTTGCCGGGTGCGCCAACGTCAGCAAGATGAAAACCGGCTCGATATCGTCCGGCGGCAAGCCCATTGCGCAAATGAACACGTCAGAGCTTCTGAGGGTCGAGGGTAAATTCGCGTCGTCCTACAAAGCCAATCCGAAAAACAAGGCCGTCGGCATCAATTACGCAACGCTTCTGCGAATGACCGGCCGCAACGAACAGGCACTTGCCGTTATGCAGCAAGTTGCAATACACCATCCAACGGACCGCGACGTGCTGGCCAGTTACGGAAAAGCGCAAGCTTCAGCCGGGCAACTGGATCAGGCACTCAGCACAATCCGCAGGGCACAGACACCGGACCAGCCGGACTGGCGGCTGCTGTCGGCTGAAGGTGCCATTCTCGATCAGCTCGGCAAGTCGAATGAGGCACGCAGCAAATACCGGCAGGCACTGGACCTGGCGCCGGGCGAACCTTCGATCCTCTCCAATCTCGGCATGTCCTACGTGCTGAGCGGCGACCTTCCGACCGCAGAGAGCTATCTGAAGAAAGCGGTGGTGGCACCGGGCGCCGACAGCCGGGTACGGCAAAACCTCGCGCTGGTTGTTGGCCTGCAAGGCCGTTTTGCCGAAGCCGAGCAAATTGCAAAGGCCGAGCTATCACGCGACCAGGCCGAAGCCAACGTGGCCTATCTCCGCACTATGATGGAACAGCAGAACGCCTGGGCGAAACTCAGCGACAAAAACAACACGAACTAAAGCCTGTCCGGTACGAATAGAAGCATTTGACGGAAGCGATTTGGGCTGCTGACAAAGCTTGAGTTCCCACCGCGGCACAGCTACACCACACGGGCACGCCGACGAAATTCGAAGGGCAAAATCGCCCGCCCATTTATCTCTTGATATCAATTTTGCCCTTTCTGGGCTGGCTGACAAGCAGCTCGCTCGGCCAGGCGCATGGCGCGGTGCGATGTGGTGCATCGGGCAGCGGTGCAACGACGCCGATGGACGCATTGGTCCGCTCTCAAATGCGTGCGTTTGAAAATGACACGTTCTAAACAAACCGGAACAACCGCAACCGGAATCGACAAAACGCCCGGCTAACCACCGGGCGTTTCCAATATTCAGACTCGGGTGTTCGGGATCCCGGCGTTCTGCCGTGCCTCAGATCGTATCGAAGACGGTCATCATCGCAGGGCCGAGGATCACACCGAAAATCACCGGCAGGAAGAACAGGATCATCGGGACGGTCAGCTTCGGCGGCAGTGCCGCTGCTTTCTTTTCGGCTTCCGTCATGCGCATATCACGGCTTTCCTGGGCCAGGACCCTGAGGGCCTGGGCAATGGGCGTGCCGTAGCGTTCTGCCTGGATCAACGCCTGACAGACCGATTTCACACTTTCCAGGCCCGTGCGATCGCCGAGGTTTTCAAAACCCTTGCGGCGCTCATCCAGGTAGGAAAGTTCAGCAGTCGTCAGAACCAGTTCTTCGGCAAGTGCTGCGGACTGCGTCGCAACCTCGTCGGCAACCCGTTTGAACGCGGCCTCGATTGAAACGCCGGACTCCACACAGATCAGCAGGAGGTCCAGTGCATCGGGCCATGCGTTGCGGATCGATTTCTGTCTCTTGCTCGTCCGGTTGGACACGTAAATGTTTGGCGCAAAGAAGCCGAGATAGGCTGCACCAATGACAGCGACGACGCGAACGGCGATCGGCTGATCCGCCAATCCATCAAGCCAGAAAATGTAAAATATGGCGCCGATAAAAAACAGGAAGGGCAACGTAAAACGCGCAAACAAAAACATGTTAAGCGCATTTTGGGTCCGGAAACCAGCCGTTCTCATCTTCTTTTCGGTGTTCTTGTCCACCAGGGCTTCGCGCAAATTCAGCTTATCGACAAGCTGCCTGACCGACGAGTTGTTTTGGTGTCGGAGCGAACCCCTCGTATTTGTTTCCGCTTTCAGTCTGGCGCGCTCGCGGGCCCGTATTTCGTCCCGTTCAACTGCAACAGCCTTCATTCGCAATTTCAAGTCGCCGCGTTCGAACATCGGCATGAAAATCGTGAACATCGTCGCAAAGACCGCAATGCCGACGAGGACCGCAGAAACAAATAGGGGGTCTGTCAGTGTATTGATCATGACGGGATAACTCTCTTGATCGGCATTTGTTTTCGAAAATGGCTCATATGTCGAAATTGATCATGTTGCGCATAACCAGAACCCCGATCGTCATCCAGACGAGCGATGCTCCGAGGATCAAATGGCCCCGCGGGTCGGTGAAAAGCGGCATGATGTAGCCGGGTGTTGTCAGATACACCATCGTGATGATGATAAATGGCAAGGATCCGATGATCGCGGCGGAGGCTTTTGCTTCCATCGACAGCGCGTTGATCTTCGCTTTCATCTTCTTGCGGTCGCGCAGCACCCGAGACAGGTTGGCCAGCGCCTCCGACAGGTTACCACCGGCCTGCGCCTGGATTGTTATGACGATCGCAAAGAAATTGGTTTCCGGCAGCGGAATGTTTTCATGCAGCCGACCGCATGCTTCGGGAATGGTCAGCCCCAGTTGTTGCGCTTCGACGATCCGTTTGAATTCGCCGCGCAATGGTTCCTGCGCCTCGCTCGCGATCAGCCTCAATGCGTCGTTGATTGGCAGACCGGACCTGATTGATCGAACCATCACATCCAGCGCATTCGGAAATTCGGCCATGAACGCCTTGAAGCGTCTTGCGCGTTTGAATCCAACGATCCAGCGCGGCACACCAATGCCGCCGACAGCCACCAGGCCGACGGTCAGGAACCACGGAGCGCCGGACATGAAGCTCATCAATCCGCACGCTATTCCGCACATCACGCTGACAATATTGAATTGCGCCACTGTGACCTTCCACCCCGTCTGCAGCAAAGCAATTTTGAGCGGCGGTGCGCTGTAGTTGGTTTTCTTTTTCTGCTTTTCCTCAAGGTCCTTCAGCGAATCCTGCAACGATCTCCGCCGCTTTGCCGCTTCGTTGTCCCTATCGCGCGCGAGCTTGAGCGCACCGCTGTCCGTTTCAGCAATGCGCACCCGCTTAAATCGCTTTTCAGCCTTGTTCTGGGTTTCTATCGTCGGAAACAAAACCGTGTAGGCCAAACCACCGGCGGCCAGGGCAACCAGTGCGACAATCAACAGGACCGTTCCATCAATTCCGAACATCTCGACTACCTTTCTTGACGATACGCGCCGACCCCGAACCTAGGCTGTCGAACGTTCCATGCTGTCGATGGCCTCAGCCAGTCGGTTTTCCTCGCTGAAGTAACGGGCACGTTCCCAGAACTGCGGCCGTCCTATGCCGGTCGAACAATGCTGGCCGAGGATGTTTCCGTTGGCATCCTCACCTTCCAAATCGAAGGTCATCAGATCCTGGGTGATAATGACGTCACCTTCCATTCCGGTAACTTCGGTTATGTGGGTAATGCGCCTCGATCCATCGCGCAGTCGCGCCGCCTGTACAATGATATCGACCGATCCGCTGATTATTTCGCGAACCGTTTTTGCCGGCAGCGAATAGCCGCCCATCGCGATCATGGATTCAATACGGCTCAGGCACTCGCGCGGTGAATTGGAGTGAATGGTGCCCATGGATCCGTCGTGACCGGTGTTCATCGCCTGAAGAAGGTCAAAGACCTCCGGTCCGCGCACTTCGCCGACGATAATGCGTTCAGGCCGCATACGCAGACAGTTCTTGACCAGGTCGCGCATGGTCACCTCGCCCTCGCCTTCGATATTCGGCGGGCGGGTTTCGAGACGCACCACATGGGGCTGCTGCAGCTGAAGCTCAGCCGAGTCTTCGCAGGTAATGATGCGTTCCGTCTCATCAATATAGCGGGTCAGACAGTTCAACAGCGTCGTTTTACCGGAACCTGTTCCGCCAGAGATCACAACATTACAGCGAACCCGTCCGATGATCTGCAGGATTGTTGCGCCTGCCGGCGTGATCGATCCGTAATTGACAAGCTGATCGAGCGTGAGCTTGTCCTTTTTGAATTTACGAATTGTGAGCGTCGTGCCATCGATCGCCAAGGGTGGCGCAATGACGTTGACACGCGAGCCGTCTGGAAGACGGGCGTCGCATATCGGACTTGATTCGTCGACACGGCGGCCGACCTGACTAACGATGCGCTGGCAAATTGACAGGAGCTGGCTTTCATCGCGAAACCGGATGTCGGATTCTTCGACCTTGCCGTTAACTTCGATGTAGCTGTGCCCGGCGCCATTGATCATGATATCGGCGATTTCATCACGTGCCAGAAGCGGTTCGAGCGGACCGTAGCCGAGAACATCGTTGCATATGTCTTCAAGCAGCTCTTCCTGCTCGGATATCGACATCGCAAAATTCTTGATGGTGATAATGTCGTTGACAATATCACGTATTTCCTCGCGCGCGCTCTCATTGTCCAGCTTGGACAATTGCGACAGATCGATGGTGTCGATCAGGGCGGAAAACACCTGAGACTTCGTGGTGTAATATCCATCCGATTTCTTGGATGACCGGCGCTTCTGTTCGGGCCTATCGGCACCCGGGGCAATCGGCGTATTGCCGGTTACCAGCAACTCTTCAGCCGCCGACGATCCAGTCTCGGCGGACTTGCTTTCCGGTTCCAATTCGGGAGCAAGGGGCGGCGTACGATCGATCGTATCCCCTGCGTTCCCAAATCCGTCTTTTCCGCGTTTGCCAAACATTTATTACCCCTGATACCTTGGATGTTCCGCCGGCCTATTTGCGCGCCAGCAGGGACCGCAAACCGGTCATTCCTGGTTTCTTCTGGCTCTTGACCTCAGCGCGACCCGTCAAAATGTGGGCGAGCTGTGAAAATGTCTCCGCAATTGGCGCCTTGGCGTCCGTTTCAGCGATCATGCGGCCGCTGTTCGATGCAGTCCCGAAGAGCTGCGCGTCAAACGGAATGATTGCGGTGGCTTCAATAGAAAGCGGCTCGCAGAAATCGTTGATTGTGATCTCCGGGCGCTTCGGCATGCCGACCTGATTGAGTATCAGGCGCGGCAACTTGTCATTCGGCCGAAGCTTGGACAGCGTATCGATAAGGTTTTTCGTGTTGCGAAGGTTCGGCAGGTCCGGCGTCGCAATGACCACAACGTCGTCAACCTCACTCAATACCGCCTTTGTCCAGTTGGTCCACATGTGCGGAACGTCCAGCACGGCAACCGGCGCGGTGCGCTGAACAACCTCAAGCATCGTTTCGAAGCTGCCGCCGCCGAAATCATAGGTGCGATCCAGCATCGATGGCGCCGCCAGCATGGAAAGATGCTCAGCGCATTTCGAAAGCAGTCTTTCCAGGAACACATCATCAAGACGTTCGGGCGCAAAAACCGCCTCGGCAATACCCTGTGGCGGGTCCTGGTCAAAGTTGATGTTTGCAGTTCCAAATGCAAGGTCGAGATCTGCGAGAATGACTTCCGTTTCAAAAAGGCTGGAAATGCCCCAGGCACAGTTATGTGCAATGGTGGACGATCCGACACCGCCCTTGGCGCCGACAAATGCAATCGTACGGCCCAATGGTTCAGAGTCCGGGTCGACGAATATCGACGCAATGGCATTTATGAAATCCGGGAGCGTGACAGGACCCACAAGATATTCCGAGATTCCGCGACGTACCAGCTCCCGATAGAGATGCACGTCGTTGTCATAGCCGATGACAGCCACCTTCGTCGTCGGATCACACACTTCCGCAAGTTCGGCGAGATGTCCGAGGAGATCACTGGAAGGGCCCGAATTCTCCAGAACAATGAGGTTTGGCGTCGGCGAAGAGGCATACATTGTGCACGCCGTCTCGATACCGCCACTGACTGTCCGCAAATGTGTGCGCGTCATACGCCTGTCATCAGAGCAACTGTTTATCATCTGAGATAAACCGTCCGATTCGCAGAATGCCTGTATGGATATCCGCGGCAACGGACGCAATTCGTCCATCGCGGCATTATCATCGCGCGTGTCAATCAGGCTTTGATCGACACCGGAGTTTTCTGCTACCTCATTCATTTCGTCATCCTGCCTTGCGTTCTTTCAAACCCAGTTGCCTGCACGCGGCGCGATTATTCGCTTGGTGTGGCGTACGAACCGTTTTTCCGGTAATTGTCGATCACAATATCCCGGCGCTGTGCATCGATCGGGGTCATGCCCCTCGGCGCCAGCAGATCGGACGGGTTGGCGATCTGTGCCGCCAGGTTGTTTTGAGTTGCACATCCGAAATTCTGATAGTGCTTGTTTTCCGTCGTGTTGTAGACAAGGTCTTCCGGCCACTTGCCGCATTGTGCAACGTGAGCGCCGATAGCCATGAAGCTCAGCCGGATTGGGGCAGCGTCATTCTGTGCCGCGGCCTGGTAGGATTGGACCCTTATGCGCCGGGCCGGAACACCCTCGCTCACCAGCACCTTTTTGATCTGACCGGCGATATGCGACGCGGCAGCCGTGTTGGGCGAGCCGACCGGTGTCATGATCTGAACAGCACCGGATGAATTTTCCCGATACTCAGCCGCAAATCCCCGCACGATGCTCGTTCTGCCGTAGTTGAGCTTCTTTTCTCCCCGGGCAATCGGCACATCCACGGTGTTTTCCTTTTCGGAAACCATGATCGGATGATTTGTCCGATAGTCATCGGGGATCGAGCCCACTTCGATGTCGTGGACATTGGCGCAGCCCGCCAGAAAGGCGCCTGCCGCGATGATAACCACCCTTGCCGAGAATCCTGACCTGCGGTCACGGGGCTGGTTTGTTTCCTGTTTCTCACAGACGGTAACAGTGTACGTCATGATGCTACTCCAACCCCTCATCACTTGTAGATAAACCCGATAACGCCGTGGTATCGGCCCTTGGGCAATTGTGTTTCCATTTGCCCGTAGACGCGATTGACGCGACCGAGAAAGTTCGCTGCGCCATCACTGGCCGCATTTAAATTGTCATCCGGGCGGTTCAGCTTGTTGCGTGCAACCGGACGCACCAGATAGGGCGTTGCGATAATGACCAATTCAGTTTCGTTGCGGACAAAATCGCGGCTGCGGAACAATGTTCCCAGCACCGGTATCTTCGACAATCCCGGAAAGCCACCCATAACTTGGCGAACATCATCGCGGACCAGACCGGCGATAACGATCGATCCGCCCGACGGCAATTCGACCGCCGTGTTTGCTTCGCGCCTGCGAACGCCATTTACGGTAATACCGCCCAAGTCCTGTCCGCCGCTGAGTGTGACACTACCCTCAAAAGTCGGCTCGGAGACCTCGGTCCTTACGCGCAAGCTGATTCTGCCGGCTGACAGAACAACCGGCGTGAATTCAAGACCGACTCCCCACTCCTTTTGCTCGTATTCGTATGTGATGGCTCTGGTGTCACTATCGAACGTCTGTCCCGTTACAAGCTGAAATTCGCCTCCGACAAAGAATGTTGCCGGCTCACCCGAGATCGCGGTGAGGCTGGGTTCGGCCAACGTTTTCATAACCCCGGCCTGCTCCATTGCCCGAACATAAGCGTCCATGCTGACTGAACCGGCGCTTCCGGATATCAGACCCGCCGAGTTGCTCAACACTTTGCCAAGACCAACCGGATTGACTGAGTTGAATACACTGTTGCCATTGTTGCTGAACGTCGTGTTGAAACCAAGTTGCTTCAACACCTGCCTGCTGACCTCGGCTACCGTGACCTTCAGGGTGACCTGGTCTTCGCCTTCGATATCCAGAAGGTTCACGATTTCTGAAACCTGCCGTTCTTCGGCAAAGATTGCAGCGCCGCCCTCGCCGGCTCCGCCGACGGCCGTGATGTTGCGTGTTGTTGCTTCACCACCCTTCAGGAAGATGGTCGCAATCTGATTTGCACGGGCCGAATCCTGCGGTGTGCGGACTGTACCGGTCAGGACAATGTTGTCGCTGATGATTTCGACTTTAATGTCGGAATCCGTGATGAAGCGTGCCAGTTGCTTTTCGAGGCCCGTGATATCGCGCTCGACGGCGAGATTCAGGCTGACAAGCGGCTGTCCATTCTGGCCGAATATGAATATGTTTGTTTGACCAACGGCCTTGCCGAACAGGTAAATTCGCCTGGCGGACCGTGTTACCGCATCAGCAACGCTCGGGTCCGCAACCAGAATGTCCTGGGCATCGGCGGGCAGATCGATGACAACCGCCTTGTTCAGTCCAAGCTTGATGTCTTTGACGCTGTTGCTGCCGGATGCCCGAACCTTGACGGTTTGAGGATTGGCTTGCGCCTCGCCCGCCATCGGTATGGACAACAGGATGGCGGCTGATGCTAGCGCCGCTCCGGCTACCAATGTCGTCCGGCGGCCAAAAACCGATGCACGCGCTGAAAAATGTGATCTTTGCACTGTTCTATCCCCGGTCTAGTTTGCGCCGATAGTGGTTATCTGACCCGAACGGATCAGTTGGATACTTGCGCCGCCATCGCCGCTCAACAGGTGGTCCGCACCACCGGTGTCGGCTTCCTGGGCGTCTGCCACACTGCGCAATGCCAGTGTGAGACGTGATGCCATTTGCTGCGCAACGGAGATGATTTTCGCCTGGTCCGGATTAAGCTCCAAAGTGGCAGTTGTTCCGACGGCGGTCTTTTTGCCGTCTTCATCTTCCTGAATGCGCTGGTCGATTGCCAGGACACGGATATTGGAAAGGATGGTTTCGGTCAGAAAACCGGTCTCATCGGTATTGCGCACCATGATGACGTCGACACGGTCGTTCGGCAGGATGAAACCGCCGGCACTTGTTTCCACCGAAATTTCGGTTGATACCGCGCGTTTTCCCGATGGCAGCATGGACGACATGATCCTTGTGCCGGCATCGACGATCTTTTCCGTGCGAACGGGTTCGCCCTCAAAAACCGGCAGCCGGACAATGGAATCTGTCAGTTCCACGATTGCGTCGGGGCGTGTCGAGCGGGTGATGTACCCGTCTGTGACCGCATGTTCCGGCCAGTCCTGCCAATCCAGGTTCCCATTATTGAGACGTGAGCCGATCGGCAGGCTGCTGGACGCGACAAGCACCGTCTCAGTCTTGACCTTCTTCACCACTTGGCGAACCGGTTGGTCAGTGCTTTGACTGGTGACATTCAAAATAAGGTATCCGGCTGCAACTGCGGCAACCAGGGCAATGCTCATGACTATAAGACGTGCGGGCTTCATGCTGTTTCCCCAGGACATAAATCCAATCGTTGAAACGACAATGCAGCATGAATCGTGTACTTATGGTTAATGCCGCCCTACCAATCTTGCTTAACGGCAAATTAATACTGCCAGAGGGCTCATCGAGGACCCAATTGGACCTTATCTGTGCGGTATTTCATCGAATCAGGGATATATATCAAAATGCAAATGCTACTGCTCACGGTTGATGCCGCAAGCCTTCAGTACATCTGACTGAATGCATATTGCATCATGGCGGATGTCGGATAGCAGATGAGACCGGCTATGCCGATGGCGATCCCATAGGGCACACCAACCTTCGGATCCAGAATGTGACTTATCGCCCCGACCCGCCAGGTAACAAATCCAAAACGATCCGAACGTGCAACGAGTATAGCCAGCGTCAACGCTCCGCCAAACAGCGCCACATAAATAAGAAAAGTCAGCAATTGCATATTCAGTCCGAACCAAACGGCAGTGGCTGTCAGCAGTTTTGCGTCACCGCCGCCCATGGCTCCTATTCCGAACAGACCAAAACAAACTGCGAAAACGATCAGTCCGGCCGCAAAGTGCAGCCCATAAATCGACCATTCCATTCCGGTCAGGGGCGCGAGCACCGCGAACGACACGACAAGTATGACGGAAACCCGGTTAGGGATTGTCATTGAGAGAGTGTCGGTCAATGCTGCAAAAGCGAGACACAACGGAAATATCACCATGATCGCCGCAATCAGCATTTCATTCTCCTCTTAGGCGGGACTGTTTGTCCGCAGGTATGCCGGCCAGTCGATGGGTATTAAGACGCACACCCATTAAAAAGAAATAACCGCCCGGACTTTTGATCCGGGCGGAAATTATGACGTTCGAAAACGCATATGGTCGGCTGCATTTGTAATGCGGTAACAAAGACCGCCAAATGCAGCCAATCAACTTAGTCGAGTTCGTCAGCAACGCTGTTGAACGTTTCCTGAAGACCGTTACCAACAGCCGACATTGCAGCAATAGCAGCAACGGCGATCAGGGCAGCAATCAGGCCATACTCGATGGCAGTTGCACCAGACTCGTCTTTCATGAAACGTGCAAAAATCTTAGTCATTGGAATACTCCTTGCTCCACTTTGTTCAGCACTTCCGTCAACTTATTTCCGCTGATCGGATGAGGGCAAACTATCGGACAGGGTTTGAAAACGTCTTAAAAAACACGGTTACCAAAACGTTGATTGTCAAAGAGCTGGGTTGTGGTGAATGCATGATTAATGCAGTCATATCAATTGTTCACGTCTCAGCGGCCCTGAATCTGCGAGCGGAATTTCATGCCTCAGGACAGCGTCTATAATATAATGAGTATTGGCAGACAGTAGATCGGAACCAGGGCCGGTTAAAAATCCCTGGCCTCGCCGTTTCAGCAAGACGATTTGATCTTTTTCGACAAGAATATGTGCGCGTTAAACCTTCATTCACCATTCCGAGCGACTTTTAGGAACATTATTTTTTGACGCTGCGGTTTGAGGAGATCGTCATGTTCGGCCTGTCTACTATCCGATCCACACTGGTGCCACTGGGTGCCCTGGCGCTTTGCCTTTCGATACTGTTGCCCGGTCCTGCAGCAGCGTCCGATGAAAATGCGATCAAGGTCGAACTTGATTACGCACGGGTCATCAAACTGGATCGTGCGGTCAGCCGCGTTATCGTCGGCAATGCGGAAATTGCCGATGCGACCGTGAGCGATTCCAAAACAATTATTCTGACGGGGAAAAGTTTCGGCACCACAAACCTCGTCATTTTGGATGTCGACGGTACCGCGATTGTCGATGAGCGTGTCCTGGTGTCACTGGAATCGCACAACACAATGCAGGTCTACCGTCAGACCGACCGTCAGATCATGTCCTGCACGCCGGCCTGCGAGCCTCTGGAACTGCCCTGACCGGCAGTCCGGCGGCGCGCACTTCGCGCCGCCAATCTTGGTAAACAACTTCCCAACATAACAAATACAATACAACCGTTTACGGATACGGAAAGTAAACCCCTTTGCCCTATGGTTTCCTGATGGGTCCTTGTAGCGGGGTTGTCATGCCGGTCCTTTGCAGTAACAAGCACAGCAATGATGTGCACACGGAAAATCCGAGACGCTCTCGGTGGTTTCGCATTCGGCGGGATGAAAATGGCTCCGCGGCGATTGAGTTCGCGCTTCTTGCCATTCCGTTCTTCCTGCTGATTTTCGCCATTATCGAAACCTGTCTCACTTTCGCGGCCGAGCAGACGCTAAACTATGCCATCGACAAGATGGGGCGCCAGTTGCGCACCGGGCAGATTACATTTGCGACCGGGGAAGCCACCGACAAGACCGAAGACGAGTTTCGCACAATGCTGTGCGACGAGGTTTCGATCATGTTTTCCTGCGGGTCTGATGTCGACGACCGATTGTTCGTGGATCTTCAGTCGTACGCCACTTTCGCGTCCATCCCGACCGAAGTTCCGGTTGTGAGCGGACAGCTCGATGACAGCGGATTTTCATTCAGTCCGGGTGGCGCTTCGACAATCAACATGCTGCGCGCCTATTACATCCGGAATATTGCCGTGGATTTGTTCCGCCCGTACCTGGCCAATATCAAGGCATCCGGAGATTCCGACGCAAATCACTTCCTGATCGTGGCCACGACGGCCTACCGCAACGAAGCTTATGAATGATGAAAAAGCTGCAACCAAAAGCGCATTGTGCGAATAGCGGAGACGCGCCGATGACTTCGAAGAACCACCAGACCATTTCACGGGCAACACAGCGCCTGTCGGACAAATGGCGGGATCTGCTTAGGGACCGCAAAGGTGTCGGCGCGGTTGAGTTTGCATTTATCGCACCCATTTTGGTTGTTCTTTATATCGGCGCGGTGGAAATGACGGTTGCACTGGCCGTCGACACCAAGGTGTCGCGTGCCGCCAATATCACGCTCGACCTGATTACGCAGGGAACATCCACATCGCGCGCCGAACTCGGCGCCATGACGAACGTTGCCGGAAGTGTTCTTGCGCCCTACGACGTCGGCGATCTCGAATTGAAATATACCGCCATCACTGTGTCCGACGACGGCACCAAGGCAACGGTTGACTGGTCCTGGGGCAGTGACACCCTCAAGCCCTATGTGGCCGGTACCGAAATCGAAATTCCCGACAGCCTGATGATCGCCGAAGCGTTTTATATCCGGGGCGAGATCCTGAAAACACACGATTTCATCACTTCCATCTCGTTCGCAAATTCAAACGCTACATCTCTCGACCTCAACGAGACCTACTTCATGCGCCCGCGCCTGGGCACGACGATCAGTTGCAGCGACTGCAACGACTGATTCTTTTCGCAGACAGTAACTGCAGCCGTCAGGGCTATTGCATTTCGATGAATATCAACGCCGGATTACAGTCCGGCGTTCGCATGCCGGGTTGAGCGAAAGCGCCCAATCCCCGGAGTTCGGCGGTGCTGGACAATCTTTCGATCCGGAGTTCAATGCTCTGGAAATCTCTACAAAAATGTCTATTGTGACCGGCCTTGTCGCGTAATAATTTGATGTGCGCTGCATAAACTAATTCAGTTTTGGCGGTACGCTTTAGCGCGCCAATCAAAAATAACCGGCAGGAAACCCATGGCCCGCGCAATTATCTTGCTTTTAGATTCTTTCGGCATCGGCGGTGCGCCCGATGCAGAACAATTCGGCGATTCCGGCGCAAACACATTGGGGCATATTGCCGAGCAATGCGCTGCGGGCCTGGCCAACCGTGAAGGCCTGCGCGAAGGGCCGTTGTCGCTGCCCAACCTGACGTCACTGGGGCTAGTACAGGCCGCAAGGCTTGCCACTGGCATTACACCGTCCGGCATGGACGACACCATTCAACCCATCGGTCTTTATGCCTGTGCCACCGAAGTATCGCAGGGCAAGGATACTCCATCCGGGCATTGGGAAATCGCCGGTGTACCGGTTCCATTCGAATGGGGATATTTTCCCAAGGGCGAGGAAACATTTCCCCCCGAATTGCTTGAACAGATTTACGAAATTGGCAATCTTCCCGGTAGTCTGGCCAATCGCCACGCATCGGGCACAACGATTATCGCCGAATTCGGCGAGGAACACATCCGCTCGGGCAAGCCGATTTTCTATACGTCAGCGGACAGCGTGTTCCAGATTGCCGCCCACGAGAACTACTTCGGGCTCGACCGATTGTACGATCTTTGCACCGGGGTCAGAAAGCTGGTCGATCCACTCAATATCGGCCGGGTGATCGCACGGCCCTTTGTCGGGGAGACGCCGGAAGATTTCCAACGCACCGGAAACCGGCGCGATTATTCTGTCCTGCCGCCCGAACCGACCCTGCTCGACCGTGCTGTCAAGGACGGACGCATGGTGATTGCGGTCGGCAAGATCAGCGACATCTATGCCCACCAGGGTATCAGCGAAATGCGCAAAGCCGACGGCAATGAGGCGCTGTTTGAAACAACGCTCACTGCAATGGAAGACGCCGGCGAGGGCGATATGGTTTTCACGAATTTCGTCGATTTCGACATGCATTACGGCCACCGGCGCGATGTTGCCGGCTATGCCGCGGCGCTGGAACGGTTCGATGAGCGTCTTCCCGAGATTGCACGCAGACTAAAACGCGACGACCTTGTCGTCATTACCGCGGATCACGGCTGCGATCCCACATGGCGCGGCAATGATCACACACGCGAACGTGTGCCGGTGCTTTGTTTCGGATCCGCCGTTTCCGCCGGACCGGCAGGAATCAGGGACACATTTGCCGACATCGGCGAAAGCGTAGCGGTCCATCTCGGTCTCCCGCCGGGACCGCACGGCAGGAGTTTCATTTGACCGGACATATCCCAAAGGCAGAAATTCATTGTCATATCGAAGGTGCGGCATCCACCGCGCTGGTCCGGTCACAGGCCGAAAAATATGGCGTCGATGTCGATCATATTATCGATGGCGCACGTTTTAAATGGGTCGACTTCAGCAGTTTTCTCGGCGCTTATGATATCGCCGCCGCACTGTTTCGCACCGAGGAAGACTACGCGCTCTTGTCGCAGACCTATCTCGAATCCATCGCCGCCGAGGGGGCGATCTACAGCGAGGTCTTTATCTCGCCCGACCATGCACGCATCGCCGGCCTGTCTCCGGAGGCCTATGTCAACGGCCTCGGGGAAGGCATTCGCCGGGCCAATTCAAGCCACGGCATAGAAGGCCGGCTGATCGTCACATGTGTGCGCCATTTCGACGCTGAAGCCGCCATTGACGTTGCACGGTTTGCTGCGGCGCGTCCGCATCCGACGATAACAGGCTTCGGAATGGGCGGTGACGAGCGCATCGGCTCCCATGCGGATTTCGTCAGGGCATTCGATATCGCTCGCGATGCGGGGCTTGGGATCACCACGCATGCAGGTGAATTGGCTGGACCGGAAAGTGTGCGCGACGCGCTTGAACATGTCCGTCCGTCCCGCATCGGTCACGGCGTGCGGTCAATCGAAGATCCGGCACTGGTTGAGCATCTCGCCAATGAGGGTATTGTCCTGGAGGTCTGTCCCGGATCAAACGTGTCGCTGTCGGTGTTCAAGGGTTTTGACGACCACCCGCTTACGGCGCTGCGCGATGCCGGTGTCAAAGTGACGCTGAACTCCGACGACCCACCCTATTTCGGCACCAGCCTCGGTGCAGAATATGCAATCGCTCAAGACGCATTCGGGCTAAGCGATGAGGAACTGCGGGAAACGACGCGCACTGCGCTGGAGGCCGCATTCGTCGACGAAGAAACACGCGCCGGGTTGCTTGCAAAGCTGTGACAAACCACGCCCGCAGCGGTAATTGATCCGCTGCACGCCTTGCCGCAGGGCAGACGGAAATGCAAGATACGGTTCTCATCGAAGAAGGACCGATCATCATGGACGGCGTTACCGTCATCGACCACCCGCTGGTTCAGCACAAGCTCACCATCATGCGCAAGAAAGACACCTCTACCGCCGGATTCCGGCGTCTTTTGCGCGAAATTTCGACGTTGCTTTGCTACGAAGTGACGCGCGAACTTGATTTGACCCATGAAAAAATCGAAACACCTCTGGCGGAAATGGACGCACCGGTGCTTGCCGGCAAGAAACTGGTTTTTGCGTCGATCCTAAGGGCTGGCAACGGTCTGCTTGAGGGTATGCTTGATCTCGTGCCGTCCGCACGCGTCGCCCATGTCGGCCTGTATCGCGATCACAAGACGCTTCAAGCCATCGAATATTATTTCAAGGCGCCTGAAGATATCAGTAACCGCCTCGTCATCGTCGTCGATCCGATGCTCGCAACGGCCAACTCGTCGATCGCCGCGGTTGAAAAGCTGAAGGAACGCGGAGCCCACAATATTCGTTTCCTGTGCCTCCTGGCCGCACCGGAAGGCCTCGAGGCGTTTTGCAAGGCGCATCCCGACGTGCCGGTCTTTACCGCCTCCATCGACAGCCATCTGAACGAAAAAGGCTATATCGTACCCGGCCTCGGCGATGCGGGTGACCGCATGTATGGCACCAAATAGCGCAATTCTTGAAGGCCGCCGGATGATCCGTACCGGCGGTCGGACGACCAAAACCGTCGAATCAGTGTAAGCTGCTCCAAAAGTTAACGTTTCCCTAACCAGTACCGCACACACTGTCGTGTGCAGGACCGCCACTTACGGTCCGTTAGGACTCTCCTGCTGTACTGCGTGCAAACCAGCACAAGGGCGTTAATACAATGATGCGGATCATACTGCTCGCGACAGTCGTTTCGGGGATTGCTGTCTCCGTGCCAAAAATTGCCGCCGACAATGAAAAGAACAACCCATCGGGACAGATTTCGCAATCGCGTCAGCGGGTTCTGACACCGGCGGCCAGCGCAACCGTATCCTACACAAGCGGGCGCGATGTCGTGCTGGAAGCCGATTCGCGCGGCCACTATGTTGGTACGTTCAAGATCAACGGCAGGAAGATCGACGGTCTGATCGACACCGGCGCGACGGCTGTTGCCATCAACCGATCGTCCGCGCGCAAACTCGGGATCTGGGTTACACCCGGCATGTTCAAATACCGGATTTCCACCGCCAACGGCAGCGTCAGGGCGGCGCGGGTCAAATTGCGGACGGTTGAGCTCAGATCAATCCGCGTGCGCGATGTCGAAGCCTATGTGCTGGATGACAAGTCGCTGGGCGGCATGCTGGTCGGAATGAGTTTCCTCAATCGGCTGAAATCCTTCCAGGCACGCGACGGCAAACTCATTCTCAAGCGCTAGCCGCTATTTTCGACAGAATGACATCAGTGTCAGCCGGCGGATTACCCGACAGTTCATAGCACTGAAGAACGGTTTCGGTGGCTTCGGCCGCCGCTTGGGCGCTGGCTGCATGAACGCGTGCAACGACATCGCCTGCCGACAGTTTTTCACCTCGCGCCACAAGGTCCGTCAGCCCGACCGACGGGTCCACACTGTCCTGCGGGCGTGTGCGCCCTCCCCCAAGCGCGACGACGGCCAGACCAATGCCGCGGGCGTCGATGGCGCTGACAAATCCGTCCCTGTCAGAAACGATATCGCGGATGACCGGGGCGCCCGGCAAATGCTCATCATGGCGATCGACAAAATCGGCCGGGCCGCCAAGCGCACTCACCATCCGGGCAAAACACTCCGTTGCCTTTCCGGATTCCAGCGCATTGGTGGCGCTTACAAGCGCCGCCGGTGCATCGGGCGCCAGACCGGCTGCGGAAATCATTTCGGCGGCGATTGCCAACGTCACCGTTTCAAGCCGCGGATCCCTGTGCGCACCGGTTAGAAACTCGACGGCGTTTTTCACCTCGACAGCATTGCCGGCCGCGCTGGCTAGCGGTTCGTTCATATCGGTGATGATTGCCGACGTCGTAAGGCCGGCTCCATTGGCGACATCGACGAGGCTCTGCGCCAGTTCCGCAGCCGATTTCGGATCGGACATGAAGGCGCCATTGCCGGCCTTGACGTCGAGAACCAGCGCCTCAAGACCAGCCGCCAGTTTCTTCGACAAAATGGATGCCGTGATCAAGGGGACCGATTCGACCGTCGCCGTAACATCGCGAATTCCATAAAAGCGCTTGTCTGCCGGCGCCAGACTGCCCGTCTGACCGATGATGGCACAGCCGACCTTGGCGACCGTTTCGCGAAACAGCGCGTTGCTCGGCACAACCTGGTAACCGGGGATTGCCTCCATTTTGTCGAGCGTACCGCCGGTATGTCCCAGACCGCGGCCCGAGATCATCGGAACAGCCGCTCCGCAGGCGGCCACGATGGGCGCAAGCATCAGCGAAACATTGTCGCCGACCCCACCGGTCGAATGTTTGTCCGCAATGGGTTTTTCGAGGTCCGGCCAGGCAAGTACATCTCCGGAATCGCGCATTGCCCGTGTCAGGGCAACGGCTTCTTCGCGCGACATGCCGTTGAAGAAGACCGCCATCGCCAGCGCCGCGATCTGGCCCTCCGAAACGCTGTCATCGGTAATGCCGCGGACGAATTCGGCAATTTCGTCCTTTTCGAGCGCCTGCCCGTCGCGCTTCTTACGAATGACTTCCTGGGGTAAAAAACTCATTGTACAAACTCCGGACACAGGCCTTTGCGGCGCTCGTCATTCTATGACGAAAGCATCTGCCTGAGAACCGCGGCAAGCCTGAGGCCGCCCAACGGGGCCATTTCCTTGGTCTCGTCATGCGAAAGCTCGCCGCCGCTCATGCCGGCGGCAAGGTTGGTGACCACGGATGCGGCGGCAACGCGCAGTCCAAGGAATCTCGCGAGTATGACTTCCGGCACGGTCGACATGCCAACAGCGTCAGCGCCAAAGGTCCGCGCCATGCGGATTTCCGCCGGGGTTTCGAAACTGGGCCCCGAAAACCACATATAGACCCCTTGATGCAGCTCCACATCGGCGCTCTTGGCGGCGGCGCGCATCTGGGCCTGTATTTCCTCGTCATAGGCGTTCGTGAGGCCGACAAAGCGCCGGTCGCTCGGTTCGCCAAACAGCGGATTGCTGCCGGAAAAATTGATGTGGTCGGTGATCTGCATGACCGAGCCCGGCGGCATGTCTTCACGCAGCGATCCGGCGGCATTGGTCAGGATCAGCCGTTCGATACCCAGACCATGCAAGGTCTCAAGCGGCGCGCGCATGACCGAAGCATCGGCGTTTTCGTAGTAGTGAGCCCTGCCCGACAGCATGAGGACGGGGGTCTTGCCAAGATGCCCGGCAACGACCTCGGCGGCATGCCCGGACACGCCGCTATGGGGGAAACCCTGAAGTTCGCTGTAAGGAATGCGCACGGCGTCACGCAGTTCGTCGACCAGCGAGCCAAGACCGGAACCGAGGATTATGGCCGTTTGGGGCGCGAGCCCGTTCAGCTTGTTTACGAGAACTGATATGGCGATATTCATGTCAAAGCATCCGAATCAAAAGCATAGGGGAGCAATTCTCCAAGGGTCACGGTCTGTACGATGCCGTTCATGTCGCACAGGTGGATTTTAGTGTCGGCGCCGGCGAACTCCGCCAGTCTCTGACGACATCCACCGCACGGGGTGCAGGCAACCTTCTTTTCGGCAATGACCGCGACTTCCGTTATCTTGCGGCCACCGGCCATGATCAGATGGCCGATCGCGGTCGTCTCGGCGCACCAGCCCTCCGGGAAAGACGCCACTTCGATATTGGCACCGGCATGGATGCCGCCGTTTTCATCGCGTAATGCCGCACCGACGGGAAATTGCGAATAGGGTGCGTGACAGCGGCCCATCGCCTGACGTGCCGCTTCAAACAGATCGTTCGACATTGGTGCTCTCTAACGCTCTTTCACATAGGGCTGTCCGCCGGCCTTCGGCGGGATCGCCTTGCCGATGAAGCCGGCAAGAAGGACAACCGTGAGGATATAGGGAAGGGCCTGCATGAACTGCACCGGCACTTCGCCGACCAGTGGCAGCGACTTGCCCTGCATCAGGATGGCCCCGGCATCGAGGAAGCCGAAAAGAAGACAGGCCAGCATGACGTTGACCGGCTTCCACTTGGCAAAGATGAGCGCCGCGAGCGCAATAAAGCCCTTGCCTGCCGTCATCCCCTTGACGAAACCGGCAGCCACCGCCATCGACAGATAGGCACCCGCAAAGCCGCACAGGATGCCGCAGCAGATAACGCCCAGATAGCGCATCTGTGTCACCGAAATTCCGGCCGTATCAACCGCACCCGGATTTTCGCCAACAGCGCGCAGACGCAGACCGAAACGGGTGCGGTAAAGCACCCACCAGGTGATCGGCACCATGGCAAAGGCAAAATAGGTCAACAGGAAGTGCCCGGATATCAGGCTGTTATAGATCGGCCCGAGCACCGGCACGTCCGCCAGCGTTTCCGAAAATGGCAGCGTGACGGTCTGAAAGCGGCTGTCTGCACCCAGCTGCGGCGTGCGGCCGCCCTGACGGAACCATGCCTGACCCAGAATAACCGTTGCTCCAAGGGCGATGAAATTGATGGCGACACCCGAAACGATCTGGTTGCCGCGCTGGGTGATTGACGCGAATGCGTGTACCAGGGCAAGGCAAACCGACACGATGACGGCGATGAGAAGTCCGATAAGGGCCGAATCGTAAACAGCGGCAGACGCTCCGCCGGCAAATGCAGCCGCCAGCATCTTGCCTTCCAATCCGATGTCGAACACGCCGGACCGTTCGGAATATAGGCCGGCCAGGGCTGCAAATATGAGCGGAACGGAAAGCCGTATGGTTGCTTCGAGCGTGACCAGTCCGATCTGAAAATAATCCATGGTCCTACTCCCCCGCCGCCGCTGCTTCGGACGCTTCGCCGGATCCGCGCAATGCCGCAAAGAATGCCGTGATGGCCGGGCGGAACATGTGCTCGAGTGCGCCGGCAAAAAGGATGACAAGTCCCTGGATGATGGTGATCATGTCGCGTGAGATCTGCGGCATCTCGAACGAGATTTCGGCGCCACCCTGATAAAGCATGCCAAAAAGTATAGCCGCCGGAATGATCCCCACCGGATGCGACCGGCCCATCAGTGCGACCGCTATGCCGACAAATCCGGCGCCGGTAACAAAATCAAGCTGCAGGCGATGCTGGTCGCCCATGATCGGGTTGAGCGCCATCATGCCGGCAAGCCCGCCGGATATCAGCATGGTGATGATGATGATGCGCACTTCCTTGATGCCGGCGTAACGGGCCGCCGTCGGACTTGCGCCCATTGTGCGTATTTCATAGCCGAGGCGCGTGCGCCAGATCAAAAGCCAGACGAGGAATGCGGCGACAAGCGCGACCAGAAACGACAGGTTGAAGGGTGCGCCGCCGATATCAAAACCAAAGATCGACAGCAGCCAATCGAGCCGCGGCAATTGCCCGCCGTCCAGGAATGTACGGGTTTGCGGCGCCATCGATCCCAGCGGCTTCAGAACTTCCACCAGCATGTAGACCATGAGGCTTGAGGCAATGAAGTTGAACATGATCGTGGTGATGACCACGTGGCTGCCGCGCTTGGCCTGCAGATATCCCGGAATAAACGCCCATGCGGCGCCAAAGACAGCCGACGCCAGCACGGCGACCGGAAATGTCAGAAACCAGGGAAATATTCCGTCGAGAAGCAGACAGGCCAGCGCCACGCCGAGACCGCCGATATAGGCCTGGCCCTCGCCGCCGATGTTGAAGAGCCCGCAGTGAAATGCCACCGCAACCGCAAGCCCGGTAAAGATGAAATTGGTGGCGTAGTAGAGTGTGAAACCAAGCCCTTCGCCGTAACCGAAGGCACCCTGCACCATCAGGGTTGCGGCCTTTAAGGGGCTCTCGCCAACGAGCAGAACAACCAGACCTGCAACCAGAAAGGCAACCACCAGATTGATCAGCGGGATCAGCCCGTATTCGACCCAAACAGGAAGCTTTGCATATGGAACACTCATTGCGCAGCCTCCTTTTCTTCCTCGACACCCGCCATCAACAGCCCCAATTCCCCTTCTGTCGCTTCCGGCGTGCGCTCACCGACAACCCGGCCGGCAAACATCACCAGAATGCGGTCCGAAAGCGCCCTGATCTCGTCAAGTTCCACCGAAACCAGCAACACGGCCTTGCCGGCATCGCGCATTTCGATAATGCGTTTGTGGATAAATTCGATCGCGCCGACATCGACGCCGCGTGTCGGCTGACCGATGATCAGCACGGTCGGGTCACGCTCCATTTCACGCGCCAGAACGATTTTTTGCTGGTTACCGCCGGAAAAATTCGCGGTCTTCAGGCGCACATCCGGCGGCCTGATGTCATATTTTTCGACACTTTCGCTGGCGCTCTTGCGGATGTTGTCGAGATTGAGCATCGGCCCGTTCAGATAGTTTTCATCATAGTGATAGCCGAGGATGGCGTTTTCATTTTCCTCGAAGCTGAGAACCAGGCCCATGTGATGGCGGTCTTCAGGCACGTGGGCGAGGCCACGCTTGCGCAAATCCTGCGGATCGGCATCACCGCTGGCGTTGATGGTTTCGCCGTTGAGCAGAATCGTACCGCTTTCGGCACGGCGGATGCCGGTGATCGCCTCGAGGAGTTCCGACTGGCCATTGCCGGCAACGCCCGCAATGCCGACGATCTCGCCGGCGCGCACATCCAGCGAGACATTGTCGACCATGACAACACCGCGGCCGTCTTTTACCGTCAGTCCCTCGACGGACAGCTTGATGCCTTGCGGGTTGGCTTCGCCCTTTTCAACGCGCAACAGCACGCGACGCCCGACCATGAGTTCGGCAAGCTCCTCCACGGAGGTGTCGGCGGTATTTCGCGTCGCAACCATTTCACCGCGGCGCATGACCGAAACCTCATCGGTGATGGCCATAATCTCACGCAGCTTGTGGGTGATCAAAATGATTGTCTTGCCCTGGTCGCGCAGCTGCTCGAGGATGCGGAACAGATGATCGGCCTCAGCCGGCGTCAGGACGCCGGTGGGCTCGTCGAGGATAAGAATCTCGGCACCGCGATAGAGTGCTTTCAGGATTTCGACACGCTGCTGCAAGCCAACCGGCAGTTCCTCGATGATTGCATCGGGATCGACCTCCAACGCATATTCGTCCTCAAGGCGCTTGAGTTCGGCACGCGCATTGACAATGCCGCGGTTCAGGATTGCGTTTTCTTCGGCGCCGAGCATGACGTTTTCCAGGACGGTGAAATTGTCGACCAGCATGAAATGCTGGTGCACCATGCCGATACCCGACGCGATGGCGACGTTCGGATCACGGATGATCAGTTTATTGCCATTGACCATTATGTTGCCGCGGTCCGCCTGATAGAAGCCGTAGAGGATTGACATCAGGGTGGATTTTCCAGCCCCGTTTTCACCGATAATTCCGTGGATTGTGCCCTTGTGAACACTCAGATTGATGTTTCTGTTGGCGTGAACCGCACCAAAGCTCTTGTCGATGCCCTGTAACTCGATAGCTAGATCGCTCATGCGCCATCCATTATTTTATCAATTGGTTTAACGGGTGACTTTATTCATCTGCCAAGCACGAGACCACCCCAAACCCCATTTTTTTACAGCCCGCCTGTGAACAGTTGCACGATTTCAATTAAACGGGAAGCAATCTAAGGTGCTCACGGTTTGCAAGTATACGGAGGGACCATGTCCGCGTTCGCGTTTCATACGACACCCCAAATGATCGTCCGGCCGGGTTCGTCCGGCGAGGTTGCGGAATTCGCCGGGGCAAAGCTCGGGGCCAACATCCTGTTCGTCACGGACAAGGGCATCCGCAATGCCGGCCTCGAAAAATCCGCCGTGCGGTCGCTGGAAACCGCGGGCCATGCGGTCACGATCTTTGACTCAGTCGAAGCCGATCCGAGCCTTGCGACGCTGATGCAGGCGGTGGATACGGCACAGGCCAGCAAGACAACGGGTGTCGTGGCGCTTGGCGGGGGATCGTCCCTCGATATCGCGAAGCTTGCCGCTCTTCTTGCGGGATCCGGCGAAGACATCGACGAGGCATGGGGCGTCGGCAACGCCAAGGGACCGCGGCTGCCGCTGGTGCTGATCCCGACGACGGCCGGCACGGGTTCGGAGGCGACACCGGTGTCGATTATCACTGTCGGTGGTGAGGAAAAACGCGGCGTGTCGTCGCCTGTCATTCTGCCCGATACAGCCATACTGGACGCCGAGCTGACGGTCAGCCTGCCGGCGTCCGCAACCGCTGCAACCGGCATCGACGCCATGGTGCATGCGATCGAGGCCTATGCGTCGCGCAACGCCAACAACAATCCGATCTCGCGCATGCTGGCCGTCCAGGCGCTGGAGCTTCTGGGAGCAAACATCGAGGCAGCCGTCTTCGAGCCGGACAATATCGACGCGCGCAGCGCAATGCTGCTCGGCTCGACGCTTGCCGGCATGGCCTTTGCCAATTCGCCGGTCGCGGCGGTGCATGCGCTCGCCTATCCGATCGGCGGCACTTTCCATATTCCGCATGGTCTTTCCAATGCGCTGGTGCTGCCACAGGTGCTGCGTTTCAACGCGGCGGAGGCCGAAAACGGTTCCTACAAGCTTTATGCAGCGCTTTGCCCGCATGCATTTCCCGATCTCGACCGCTCCGACGGTGCGCAGGCGCTATGCGCGGCCTTCATCGACAAGCTGGCGCAACTGTCGGCCGATCTTGGCCTGCCGACAAAGCTGCGCGATGTCGGCATCGGCGAAGAGGCGCTGGCAAAAATGGCCAGCGACGCGATGTTGCAGACACGGCTTCTCGTCAACAATCCGCGCGACCTCAACGAGGCCGACGCGCTTGCCATCTACAAAGCCGCATGGTGACGCGATGAGCCGGCCGGAGCCCCTGGAGCGTAGCGCGTTCAGCGTTTTCAGACTGTTGCAGTCCCGCTGGGCGGACAATGATATCTACGGTCACATGAACAATGTGGTCCACTATGCGTTGTTCGACACCGCCATCAACGGGTGGCTGGTCGAGCGCGGCCTGCTCGATATGCACAACGGATCGACCATCGGGCTGGTGGTCGAAACGGGCTGTCATTACTTCGCAGAACTTGCCTTTCCAGATACGATCGATGCGGGCATCGCGGTCGAACGGATCGGCAGTTCCTCGGTCATCTACCGGATCGCACTTTTCCGGGAAAAGGATATGACTGCCGCGGCGCAAGGCCGCTTCGTGCATGTCTATGTCGACCGCGAAACACGGCGCCCGCGCCGGCTCGATCCGCACTGGCGCGAAACCCTGGAGGGCGTGCTTCTATGACCAAGAATGATTTTGAAGACCGCATCGCCAAGCTCGAGGAACACATCGCCCATCAGGCGCACACAATCGACGAGTTGTCTGAACAGCTTGCCGAGCAGTGGAAAATGGTCGAAAAACTTCAGACCAAGCAGGAAAAGCTGATCGAGCGCTTCCTGGCATTCGAGGCGCAGTCATCGGAAGCGCCGCCGATAACCAAACCGCCGCATTATTGATTTTTGATTTACAAAGTTAGCCAATGACCGAATTTTTAAAGTTTACACCGCTTGTCCAGTCGCTGCCTGCAACCGTGCCCTTTGTCGGCCCCGAGACGCAGGAAAGGGCGGCGGGCCGGCCCTTTCGCGCCCGCATCGGCGCTAATGAGAGCGGCTTCGGGCCGGCGCCATCGGTCAAGACGGCGATCGGCTCCGGCGCTGACGAGGTGTGGAAATATTGCGATCCTGAAAACTACGAGCTGCGCGAGGCACTGGGCACACATCTCGGTATTTCCAGCGACCGGATCGTCGTCGGCGAGGGGATTGACGGTCTTCTGGGGCTGGTGGTGCGCCAGATCGTGACCGAAGGAACGCCCGTCGTAACATCGCTCGGCGCCTATCCGACCTTCAACTATCATGTGGCGGGCTTTGGCGGGCGCCTGGTGACGGTGCCCTATCACAACGACAAGGAAGATCTCGACGCGCTGCTGATGACGGTGATCCGTGAAAACGCCCCGCTCGTCTATCTCGCCAATCCCGACAATCCAATGGGCACCTGGCATGACAACAAGGACGTCGCCGCCTTCGCGCGGACCCTGCCGGAAGGCACAATGCTGGTGCTCGACGAGGCCTATGGCGAAACTGCGCCGGCGAGCGCACTTCCCGCCATCGAAGCGCTGATCGACAGGCCGAACATCCTGCGCATGCGCACATTTTCAAAGGGTTACGGGCTGGCGGGCCTGCGCTGCGGCTACGCCTTCGGCAGCCCCGGAACGATCACCTCGTTCAACAAGGTGCGCAACCATTTCGGCGTCAACAAGATGGCGCAGATCGCAGCGCTCGCGGCACTGAAGGACCAGGATTATCTGACGGGCGTTTGCAGCCGGATTATTGCTTCACGCAAGCGTATCGACGCCATTGCCCGGGCCAACAGGCTTGCAACGCTCCCTTCAGCCACCAACTTTGTTGCCATCGACTGCGGTCGCGACGGCGAATTCGCCACGGCACTTTTGCAGGAACTCGTCAAACGCGGCGTCTTCGTGCGCATGCCCGCCGTCGCTCCCCTCAACCGCTGTATCCGCATCAGCGTCGGCCCGGACGATGAAATGGATATCTTCGAAGAGGAACTGCCGCAGGCGCTGGCGGCGGTTTGTTGATCTGTTTGACTGGATTGGCTGCAATCCCGCCCTTAAGACAGTTGTAATCGGTCTTTGCAATAGTTTCCTGGTTGCACTTCGGTGAATTGGGGAAGCGGGCAAATGGACGGCAAGTACACCAACAATCTTCAGGCGGCATTGTTGTTTGAAGGCGAGGCAAACATCTGCCCGAGTATTCATCTCAACCAGTTTCGCGGCACAATGCTGGAAAAGAACCTTCCTTTGAACATCGGCCAGGAAAACGAGACCTTCGCGCTCTTTATCGGTCCGGACGAACTCTATATCAGCGTTACATACTACAATGAGCCGGCCGAACACGGTGTTTTTGCCTTTACGCTGCAGTCGGGCCTTTCAAACATGCTGTGCGAGGACGCACCGGCACGGGTTCAGCGCCATCGCTCCCATGTTCTGGTGGGGATCTGGCACGGCGCGCTCGGAACCGCCACGGACGATCCCAAAATCGCGGAAATGTTTGACCAGATCGGCATGCCCCGGCCCGGACATTCGCTCGATATGTTCAATCTGCGCGTCGATGTGCTGAGCGAAGTCTGCAGGCATCTCATCGAATTTCAGCCGGCAAGCGCGGTTCACTGGACCCAGAGCAACCTGATGATTGCCGGAGACAAGGCGCTTACCGTTTTCGATCAGGAGCGGCCGGGTCTGCTGACCGTTCATCCGATCATGTTCGGTGTCGAAAAGGTTCCCGGTTTCGATTAAATACCGGTCGGTATCATGACGCTGGGCGCTGCTGACTATATCGGCCGCGAAATTCACATTGAGCCTGCGCCGATCCCTTGATCGACCTGCACGAGGCGGCGATCAGCCTTGTTCGCCTCGCCACCATGCCGAACGGTTATATGATCCCCGATGGCGATACGTTCGGAATTGAATCCGGCGAGTTTTCCTATCGCGTCACCCATCTCGACAGCGGCGAGACGGATTCACCGGACGGCAAGCCGAGCTACAAGCTTTCGCTGCTCTTCTACCAAAAGTACAACCACACGGCACCGGACTATCAACGCGGCGAGCTTGTGAGCGGCGGTATCGCGGAAGCCGCATCCCTGGTTGAAGACGAAGGCGAAGCCAGCGAAGACACTGTCGCCGAATGGGAGAACAGGGAACGGATGGCGGATGGCGTCGGTGGGCAGTTCCAGATTTACAGGACGCAGGAGGCCGGCCCTGACAGTCCTTCACCACCCGGTTCGGGCGCATCCGGCAGGCGGCAGGTTTTTGGCAAGCGCACTACGCCGTTTGGCCGCAGGCACTAAGACTGCCAATATCGACGGCGACGGGCTCAAGCCCGTTTGGGTTTAAAGAATGCTGACACCTCTTCAGCCGTTGTTTCACGTCAGGGATACTGCCGGGCTGCAACAGCCGGCTTGTTTCGCCGGGAAAGGCCTGGGAAGTCTGCGGTTCAGGCATTGCAAAACCCGAATTGTGATTTGCGTGGTGGCCACCGGCTTTGACCGCGGGCGGTGGTAGGGAGCCGGTTCCTGTTGCTCGCAACCAATGAAATTTGCGACTGCTGAGTGCGCAAAACAACCATTTTTACTGTCATTGTGATGCTTAAAAAAATACCTCAAGCACCAACCCCAAACCTATGAGACAAAGAAAACCGCCGCTGAATCTCGCCACCCAAATAAGTACGGCACACTGTTTCGTCGCTATCGAAATGATCGCACCTGCAAAACAATAGAATAGTCCAGCGCTGGCTTCCAAACTCAACGAAACAGCAACCATGGCCGCGAAACGCACAACATAATCATGCATATCCGGCTGAATAAACTGTGCGTAAAAAGCGGTCGCAAATAGTATCGCCTTGGGATTTGCAACGGCGGTCACAAACTCCTCGCGCATGCGCTGTTGCGTGTTTAATATGGCCGCAGAACCTGTTTCAAAATCCTGTAGTTTCACCCGCATAGCAGACAGCCCAATCTTTGCGATGTAGAGGCCTCCCAAAATGGTAAGCGCCGCAAAGAGCTGGGGTCGCGCCAATAGAATTGCTGCCATGCCCAAAGCGGCGGCAAGAAAAATCAGCCCATAACCCGGCAAACGGCAGGTCATTGCCCATGCCGCCAGCTTTGCGCCATCGATACCGCCATTTCTCAAAGCCAGTAGATTGTTTGGCCCCGGCGCCAGGTGGATAGGAAGCGAGGCGATGATGAACAATGCCCAGGTTTCAAAACTCATCACAGGACTCCAAGATCGAACTCCATGTGAATTCTGGATCAGATTCGAGCGGTTGTCCTTGCTTTTTTGACTAATATATTGTGATATATTGGCTTATTCTGCTAATTATGAGCTCCAATATGTCTATTCATGCCAATATTGATGAATTCGACCGCAAAATCATTTCCATCCTCCAGCGTGACGGCCGGATCAGTAATGTCGACCTGGCGGACAAGGTTGGTCTGTCCCCATCGCCGTGTCTGCGACGTGTGCGGATCCTTGAAGAACGGGGCATAATTAAAGGTTATGGAGCGGTTGTTGACCGAAACGCGATTGGCCTGGACCTGACTGTCTTTGTACAGGTCTCCGTCTCGCAACACTCCCGCAAAAATGCGGCATCTGTTCAACAACGCCTGAATACTGTGCCAGGCTCAGTGTCATGTCACATGGTGTCGGGAAATGCCGACTTTTTGCTGGAATTGGTTGTCCCGAGCCTTGCTGCTTATGAAAGACTGCTCACCGAACAACTGCTTACAATGGAGGAAATCTCCGATATCCGTTCCAACTTCTCACTGCGGCCTGTCCGCGTTGATGGTTCGCTCGATCTGTCACTGCTCTAGAACCACAGAGCTCCCAGGCCAGCCCTATGCCGGCTAATATGCGTCAATCCATCCTTGCTATTGCAAATCATTCTCATTACTAATTAGTAAGAAATTTTGATGGGATCCGGAAATGGCGTTTGTTCGATCTCTGGCGCCGCTGTTAGCCGCGCTCGTGGCGGTCTGTTTATCGGCGGGCACAGGTTGGGCGACAGTTGTTGCCGAAAAGAAATGGGATCCGTTCGCCGGGTCGTTTCAGACGATGCTCTTCATGGCGGATCTGAAGCCGGTTCCGTGGGAAAAGATCAGGGTCGCTTTCGAGGAGCCGCTTTCCGCATCGGAAATCCCGGTTTCCGGCGAAAAGCGCCTGCGAGAGCTGCTGCCCGATGATGGCGGCGCCCTTTCAGCGGCCATTTCCGATACCATTGAGAGCAAGGACCGGCAGTCGCTCTATGAAGCCGCCTCGCGCCCTTGGCGAAGCCATCACCGCGTCACTCGACCGCGCCGCCGGCTCGCTTGCCGATCCGGCAGCGGCTCGGCTCGAACTTCTGAACGCCCAGCAGCTCTACCGCGCTGTCGATCCCTTCGTGCGCCAGGCAGACCCTGAGAACGCGCGCGCCATCGGCCGTGCCTGGCTTACCCTGACAACGACAATGGGTTCGTCCGGGGTCTTCGGTCTCGGCAGCCAGGAGGCCGACACCGATCGTTATCTGGATGCGGGTCATACGATCAACACCTATATCCGGAAAATTACGCACCTGCGCGCTTTGCGCAGCGAAAGTCGCTGGCGCCCGCGCCGGAACGTGCCCTGCCGCAGCTTGCGCAGAACCCTGTCCGGCCGTGGTTTCCACCCGGAACCGACATTGCCGATCAGGACCCGTTGCCGCTTCTCGTTCTGAATTTCGAGGAAAAGGGCATCGACGAAGCCGATCTTCCGCTGGTCGCCTATGGCGACATGCTGTTCGACAGCCCGCAGATCTTTGGAGACAAGGCCGAAGCCCTCGGGATCATTTGCGCGACCTGCCACAACCGCAGCGACATCGACAACCGCTTCTTCATTCCGGGCGTCAGCCACCGGCCCGGCGGCGCCGATGTCGATGGCGGCTTCTTCAATGCCATCTTCAACGATTTCCAGGACGACGCGCTCGATACGCCCTCCCTGCGCGGCATCCGCTTTACTGCGCCCTATGGCCGCGATGGCCGCATCGCAAGCCTGCGCGAATTCACCCGCAATGTGATCGTCAGCGAATTCGGCGGCGCCGAGCCGACACCCTTCATGCTCGATGCGCTGATCGCCTATATGAACGAGTTCGATTTCCTGCCCAATTCGAAGATCGACCGTTTCGGGGAACTCGCCGACCGCAGCGACGCCTCGGTCACGCGGGGTGAAGCGTTGTTCAATGCGCCGTTTGAGGGTATAGCCGGTAAATCCTGCGCATCCTGTCATGTTCCGGCGACGAACTTTACCGACAACCGCCGCTACGATATCGGCTCGGTCAACGGTAATTATGACGGCAGCCGCGGCGGCCAGTTCGACACGCCGACGCTGATCAATGTGAAATACACCGCGCCCTATTTCCACGACGGTTCGCTGCCGACGCTTGGTTCCGTCGTCGACTGGTTCAACTCTATGTATGCGCTCGGCCTCGAAGACGGCCAGCGCGCCGACCTGACGGCCTGTCTGGAGACGATCGGCGGAGCGGACGAGCCCTATGAGCGGTTCGACGACAAGGCAACACCCTTTGCGCTTGCCTTTGCCGAACTCACCACATTCGCGACCACCCTTGAAGCGCTGATCCCGGCGCGCGACACATTCCATGCAAACCTGATGCTGGATGCGGTGATTACCGATCTGCGCCAGGATATCAGCGCCATGGGCAACCGCGACAGGATCGACCAGGTCATTGAGCTTGCAGTCGGGCTGAGCGCGATACGATCGGCAATAGACGCGGATAACTGGGACCTTGCCGCTTCCGAATGGCAGGCGTTCAAGATTAAAAAAAACCGCCTATGAAGAAGCGATGTACTGAGGAATGACCGGGACCATGAAACGCAGAAACGTTATCGGATCGGCCATTCTCGCTGCGGCCGCGGCCCTGTCGCTCGCCATCGCGCCGGCGGCTGCCGCAGAGCCCTCAATCACCATGGCCTTCGTGCCGCAGGAAAACCCCGACAAGCTGCTGGGCGATATTGAACAGATCACCGTCTATCTCACCGAGCAGACGGGCGTTCCGGTGAAGGGTTTCGTGACATCCGACCACGCCGCCGCCGTCGAGGCGCTGCGAAACGGCGATGCCGATATCTCCTTCATGGGAGCACTGCCGTCGATCATCGCCAAACACCGTATCAGCGCCGAACCCATCCTACTTGAAGTCTATCGCGGCAAGCCGACCTATCGCGGCCGTGTGTTCGTGCGCCGCGAAAGCGGCATCGAGACACTGGCGGATCTGGAAGGAAAAACCATCGCCTTTGCCGATCCAATTTCCGAGTCCGGCTATCTCTTTCCGCTCAAGACCTTTGTCGATGCGGGTCTGATCGAAAAGGGCGCAGACCCCAAGGGATATTTCAGAGAGGTCTATTTCGCCGGCGGCTACCAGCAAGCCATCCAGGCGATGGCCAGCGGTCTCGTCGATGCGGCCGGCGCCAGCCAGTATGCGATCTGCTTTTGACCCCCAACCAGCAGGCCGAAATCCGCTGGATCGCCGAGAGCGAGCAAATTCCGTCTCACACCGTCATTGCCCGAAAAGGTTTTGATGAGGACCTCAAGGCGCGGTTTATCGCCGCGATGATGAAACTGAACGAGCCGGACTACCGCGCCTATCTGAAATATGTCTACGGACCGGACGGCTATGTCGTTACCGACAATTCGGCCTTCACCAACCTCGAGGCGCTGGCGAAAACCTATGGCTTTATTGACTGATTTAAACGAAGGAACCCGCCTTGCAGGCGCTGTCGCTTGAAAATATCCATTTCGGTTACAAGTCCGGTGACGAGCCGGCGCTGGATATCGGCACCCTGAACATCGGTGCCGGCGAACGCGTCGCACTGATCGGACCTTCCGGGGCGGGCAAATCAACGCTTTTGCGCCTGATTGACGGGCGATTGCGCAACTGGTCTGGCAATGCCGAAGTTCTGGGCGAAACGATCAGCAGCAGCAAGACGCCAGGCCGCGCTTTTTCGCGCAAAATCGGATTTGTCTTTCAGGAATTCGCCCTTGTGGAACGCCAGACCGTTTTCGAGAATATCCGCAACGGACGCCTCGTCCATCTGTCGACGATGCGCTCCGTTTTCGGACGGCTGACGCCCGAGGACTACAAGCAAATCCTGACGGCGATCGAAGAAACCGGGCTGAATGAATTCATGCACCGGCGCGCCGATGAACTCAGCGGCGGACAGCGCCAGCGGGTCGCCATTGCCCGCTGCCTGGCGCAGCAACCAGGCATGATCCTCGCGGACGAACCGATCAGCAACCTCGATCCGGGGCGCGCCCGCGAAATCCTCGATCTGCTGGTCAAGGTCTGCGAGCACCGCAAGGCAACGCTGATCATCTCCACCCACCAGCCGATGCTGGTGCGCACCTATGTGGACCGGATTATCGCGCTTTCCAAAGGCGCCGTCATTCTCGATGAAAAAAGCTCTCCCGCCAGCGCCGCGCAGGTCATGGCGGTTTATGAGAAATTGGCCGATCCATTGGCTGACCGGGCCAAACCCGTATCGGCATGAGGACGGCCATGTCCACGCACCATACAGGCGGCAGCGGCCGTTACGGATTTCTAATGACAGCCGCAATCGGGCTTGTGGTTGTTCTTGCGTGGTACGATCTCGGCCTCGACACCACCCGGCTCGGCGAAAGCGGCGGACGGCTGCTGGATTTCCTGCGGCGCATGGTGCCACCCGATCTCAGCGTTCTTGGCGTTGTTACCGAGGCCGCAACCGAAACGGTGGAAATTGCCCTCATCGGTACGGCGCTCAGCATTGTCGCTTCGATCCCGCTCGGACTTCTTGCCGCCGGCACGGTGACACCGGCCTTGGTGCATGTGTCCGTCAAATGGCTGCTTGCGGCAATTCGCGGCATTCCGCTTATCCTGGTGGCGATGATCATGGTCGGCGCCGTCGGTCTCGGCCCGCTGCCCGGCGTTCTTGCGATTGCATTTCATTCGACGGGCATGCTGGCGAAATTCTTTGCCGAGGCGTTTGAATCGGTCGACAACAGACCGATCGCAGCGCTCAGCAGCGCCGGCGCAACGGCGGTGCAGATCCACTGGTTCGGCACGCTGCCGCAAATCGCACCGGATCTGCTGCGTGACGTGATGTTCCGCTTCGAACTGAACCTGCGCGAAAGTCTGGTGCTGGGTCTCGTCGGCGCCGGCGGCATCGGGTTTTACATCCAGACCTACATACGCTCCTTCCAGTACCAAAAGGTGGCAACCCTGACGATCGTGATCCTCATCATGGTGATCGCCATTGAGGCCATCACCTACGGTCTGCGGCGTATCCTGCGATAGGCCAGAGCGATCTCTTTTGAAAACACGGTGTAGTGTTATGGCGATGCGGCCATCGAAGGATGAAGACATGATCAGGTTTCGCTACATTGTTGATAACGTCGATCAAGCCGTTGCTTTCTACACCACACATCTTGGTTTTCGCCTTGAGCGGCAGTTCGGGCCTGCCATGGCAATACTGGCATGTGACAATCTCCATCTATTGCTCGCCGGCCCGATGGCGTCGGCATCAAGACCCATGCCCGACTGCTCCAAACCAGCATCCGGCAGCTGGAACCGGATCGTCATATCCGTTGATGATTTGGCCGATTTTGTCGCGAATCTTCGCAAGGTAGGCGTCAAATTCCGCAATGATATCATCGAGGGGCTGGGCGGAAACTAGATCCTCCGCGAGAATTCTGCGGCAACTCGATTGAACTCTTCCAGCCGGCATGATCGGCGCGGCCACATTGCTCAGGAACAACACCTGGCAACGACGGGACAATAAATATTGGCGGCAACTGACTAGTTGCCGCCAATATCGGACATCGGGCGGGCGATCCGAGCGGAAGTTTGTGGAGACTGCCAGGCGCCACCGGTCCGATGATCTGCATTAACCGCAGGTCTTGAGCGGCAAGGCGCGCGATCAGGCCTGCGGGCCTTCGGCGACTTCAATCGCCTCTTCCCAGGAATGTCCGGCGGCCATGATGCACGTGACACCGGTTGTGGTGGTCATGACGATTGTCCACGTACCGGTTTTCGACGTGTAGACCTCGAACACCGCCTTGCCCGAGGCGGACAGGCCGAGCGCCCGTGGTGATTCCTTGTACTTTTCATTCAGCGCCTTGAGCAGCTTGGTACGATTACCGCATGTCAAACCTGCAGCCTGTGCCTGCGTGGAAACAGCAAGCAAAGCAGACGCCAAAGTAATTCCTAGTAATTTTCGTGCCGATTTGTGTGCAATTTTGTGCATATCCTTACCTTTCACAGCCAAAAAGAAGGTCTGACGAGAGGTATATTTATGCACATGCGTCAGACGCACTTGAAAGCTGAACCATTACATCCGTGGTTCATGCGTAAACTCCGAAATAACTTGTACGTTCAGTGTGCGCGCCAATGGTTAACAAGATCTTAACGGCGCTGGGCCGCTGCCTTAAAAAAGCCAGATTTCGATGGGTTGCGCGAACCGGTGCCTCAATCGCAAGGATATTACTGCGTATCCGGACGGACCCACACATTTACGAAGGTGCTGTTGAGTGCGCTCTTGTCCTTGATCGAAACCGTCACGTTCGCGCGTTCCATCTGATAGCGTCGCGCATCGTAAAAGTCGGGATGATTGACACCCTTGTCTTTCAGCACTGTCGCGCGATCGCCGATGCAGGTCTGAAGATTCTGCCCGATCGCACTGAATTTCCGGTAGGCATCCGGAGCCTTTAGCGGATATTCCCAAACGCAATTATAGGCGCTGCCATTTTGCAGCGGCGAAATCGTGCAATCGGCCGCGTCGTCCAAGGTCAGTGTCACCCCGCGGCGGCCGTTTGCCTGCCTCGAATTGACGACGATGTCAGCGAAGTTTGTGCCGGCATGATCGATCAGGCGATTGATGTTTGTGCAAAAATCCCCGGTTTTTGGAGCCGCGAGCGCCATCGGCGCTGAAACCGTAGTCAGGCTTATGCAGGCCGCTATTTTCCAACAATTGGCTGGCTTCATATCACGTCCCAATCGAACTCGGCTTTTTGTCGATTGTAGATTTTACCAGTTCTGTGTGGAAAATCAGACACGGCAAGCCGCAACGGCCAATTGGGTGCAGTCGGGGTCAGTCGTGTCAGGCGGTTTCTGATCAAAACGGTTTAGCCCCGCTTGATCACACCGCTGGCGTCAAATCCACCATCGACCGGCAGGGTAACGCCGGTGATGTAGCTCGATTGCGGCAGGGCGAGATAGACGGCCGCTGCAGCGACTTCTTCAGGCGTGCCATAGCGGTCCATCGGAATTCCTGCGAGATAGGCACGGCGGGTTTCCGCGTCGTGCATTTTCTTCACAAGCGCCGTTTCAATAGCACCAGGCGCCAAAGCGTTAACCGTGACGCCGCTGCCTGCCCATTCCATGGACATAACCCGCATCATTGCCGCGACGCCACCCTTGGAGGCGCCGTAGGCGGCTCGGCCCGTGCCGCCGCGCAAGCCGGCCATGGACGACATAGCGACTATGCGGCCATAGCCCCTTTCGATCATCACCCGGCTTGCCGCCTGCATCATCAAAAAGCTGCCGGTCAGGTTGACGCCTATGATCCGGTCCCAGTCCCCCTGCACGGTCGCAAGTGCGCTCTGTTCCATTCCGATCCCGGCAAAATGCATCAGGATTTCGACCGATCCGAATTTTTCCAAAGAGGCTGCGATCAGCGCATTCACATCGGCTGCATCGGCGACATCTGTCCGAACGAAGATGGCGTTGCATCCCTCGGCCGCCAGTGTCGCGACCATGTCCTGCCCGGCCTGGTCATTCAGGTCCGCAATGACAACATTGGCTTTGATGTCCGCCAGCATCCGGGCGGTGGCGAGGCCGATACCGCTTGCGCCGCCGGTGACGATGGCTGTGTGTCCCTTTAGTGAAAACACCCGTTTGTCTCCTTAAGAAATGACCTCAAACTCGCAACCAACCGGCGAAGGCGGCCACGTGCACGCCGTCTTCACGCAACCGGGCCGCAAATTCCTGCGCCAGATTCGGATTGCGCAACGTCACCGGGATTGCCGATTGTTCCTGCTTGTAAAGGCCCTCCTCCTTAAGCCCATCCAGCAGCTGAGCAAGTGTTTCATCCAAAGCCATAGTTCGAGGTGCCCCTGGCGTTGGAGGTTGATGATTGGCAACCGGCGTTTTCGCAGTGCGCTCCGATCAAGGGAGTTGCGTTCATTCCCGTATCCTTCGATGGAGAGACCCCAAACTCTCTCAAATAGCTCTTGGAAAAATGCGTAAGCGAAATAAACCCGCACGCAAAAGCTATTTCTGAGATGGCCAGATCGGTATGCAGCAACAACGACCGAGCTTTCTGCAAACGCATTTTTACATAGTACGATTTCGGAGAAATTCCGATTTTGGACTTGAACAGGCGCTCCAGATGACGTCTGGAAAATCCGATCATGCTGGCAATGTCAGATGGAGATACCGGCGTTTCCAAATTTTCTGAAATTATCTTGAATGCCTTCAACAGGTTCGGATTGCGGGAACCGAACCGAACCTGCAGGGACAGGTGCTGACTGCAGTTGGGTTGCCGTAAGGCGGAAAAAACCATACGTTCCGCAACCTGAGCTGCAACATCATAGCTCCCGTGCACGGAGATCAGATGCATGGTCAGATCCGGGGTACCGGCACGCCCGACAGACGTAAAGACACTCTCCAGCACGGAAAAGATGGCATCCTCGATCTCTATCTCGGGAAAGAACTCCCGAAACGCGTCCTGGTATTCCCAATGGACGACGGCTCGCTTCCCATTCAGCAGTCCCGCCTTGGCTAAAGTGAAAACCCCAGTGCCCAAGGCGCCGCAAACCACACCTTTGCGGTGTTCGCGGCGCAGCCAGGCGATCACCTTTGCGGACATTGCTTCTTTCGGATCGGAACCGCCGCAAATGATGATCGTATCGCGCCGGTCCAATGCGTCCAGCCCACCATTGACAGGCGTGAGCAACCTGACGGAGTTCAACACAGATCCCCCGGTTTCACTGAAGACCGACCACGAAAACATCGGCTGCTTGCTGCATGTATTTGCCAGCGACAGCGCTTCAATAAAGGTGCTGAATCCGACTTGGCAGAACTGCTCAAGCAACACAAAAACAAACCGGCGTGTCCGTTCCGCAGTGACCGGAACGACAGTGCTTTGGTTCAGGGCGCAGTTTTTGCTCACGGTACGCAATTCCCTGGGCTATCCGGCGAGCTTGATCTGCGAGCACCCGTAGTTATTGGCGAATGTCTCAGAACGTCAGAGCCCTCCACGTGGACGAGTTATAAGGATAACTCCCGAGCGCCTCATACCCGTCATCGCTTATCAAGACCTGAACCTCCAGCTGGAGTGACACATCCCCGCCTACGAGGCCGGTCAGCGCCCGAGGGCGCGTTCTTGGATGGCGGCCGAAACCGTTGGCGCCGCCCCGGACGATGGCTGTGTGTCGCTTGAACGTGAACATGAGTTGTCCGATCACCCCCGCATTATTGATCCGTCCGGATCGTAAAGCGGCTGTGCAGTTACCTTTGCCGGGTAGGTTTTGCCCAGTATTTCCACTTCCAGTTCCGTGCCGTCCTGGCTGAGTTCCGGAGGCACATAGCCGAAGGCCATCGACTTGCCGATGTGGTGGGCGTAGCCGCCGGAGCTGACATAGCCGACGCAGGCGCCGTCTTTCAGAATTGCCTCGTCATTGCTGACGTCGATGTCGTCTGTATCGACCGTCATGACGACAAGTTTGCGGTCGGGGCCGGCATCCCTTTCGGCGAGCGCCGCGTTCTTGCCGATAAAGTCCTTGTCCCAATGGATGAAGGCATCAAGGCCGGACTGGGCGGGGGTGAAATCAGGACGTAAATCGAGCGTCCAGGCACCCCAGTTCTTTTCAAGCCGCAGCGACATCAGGGCACGATTGCCGTAGGGCTTGAGGCCAAGGTCCACCCCCTCCTCCTCCAGACGCTCGTAGAGCTTGAGGAGATATTGCGGCGCGCAGTAGATTTCATAACCGAGTTCGCCTGAAAACGAGACCCGTGCCAGCAGCACAGGCACGCCGGCACAGTAAGTGCGGTGGATGTCGCGGAACTTCAAAGCCTCACCGGACACGTCGTCGCGGCAGATGCGCGACAGCAGTTCACGCGCGTTTGGACCGGAAATCGCCATGCCGTGCCAGTCGTCGGAGGCGTTGCGGTAGGTCACGCCCGCCTCGGGCAGATGTTTTTCAATCCAGCGGCGGTGCATTTCCTGCGCTGCGCCTGAACCAAAGAGGATGAACTCGTCTTCGCCAAGACAGGCGACGGTGAGATCGCCATAGAGCCTGCCTGCTTCGGTCAGGAGCGGCGTTAATGACAGTCTGCCCGGTTTCGGCACACGTCCGGCGCATATGTGATCGAGAAAAGCGCGGGCGCCGGAACCGGAGACCGCGTGTTTGGCGAAATTGGCGATCTCGATCATGCCGACGGCCTCGCGCACCGCCTCGACTTCCGCCGCGACATAGTCATGCGCCCGCGAGCGCTTGAAGGTCGGCTCCTCATGGGCGTCGTCCGGACCGTCGGCAAACCACAGGACATGTTCGAGGCCGAAGCTCGCATCCATCACCGCGCCCTTGGCGATGAGCCGGTCGTGGAGCGCCGTCGTCTTTTGCCGCCTTCCCTTCGGCAGGGTCTCGTTGGGAAAGGTCATGACGAAGCGGCGTTCGTAGTTTTCCGAGGATTTGATGGTGCCGTATTCGGGCGTTGCGAATTCGCCGAAGCGGGCGACGTCCATCGCCCAGACATCGATCGAGGGTTCGCCGTCGATCATCCATTCGGCAAGACACAGTCCGACGCCGCCGCCCTGGCAGAAGCCCGCCATGACGCCGACGGCCACCCAGTAGTTCTTCATGCCGGGGACCGGGCCGATCATCGGATTGCCGTCGGGTCCGAATGTAAACGGCCCGTTGATCATGTCCTTGATGCCGGCGCGGCCAAGCGCCGGAATGCGCTCGAAGCCGAGTTCCAGCCGGTCGGCGATGCGGTCGATGTCCGGAGCCAGCAGCTCATGGCCGAAATCCTGCGGAGTACCGCCAACCTTCCACGGTGTCGCATGCGGCTCATAAGTGCCGAGCAGCATGCCCTGGCGCTCCTGGCGGAAGTAGATGTTGGCCTCGTAATCGATGCCGGCTGGAAGCCGGTCTTCCTGCGCTCGGGCGGCGATTTCGGGAATGGCCCCGGTAATAAGGTAGTGATGCTCCATCGGCTGGACCGGCAGGTCGACGCCGGACAGATGCCCTACTTCGCGTGCCCACAGGCCGCCGGCATTGATGATGTATTCCGCGTGGATCGTGCCGTTGGGCGTGACCACGTCCCAGGAGCCGTCGGGTTTCTGGCTGGTCTCGATGACCGGCGTATGAGTGTGATAGGTACCACCATAGTGGCGGGCCGCCTTGGCATAGGCGTAGGTGACGCCGGACGGGTCGATATCGCCATCGAGCGGATCCCAAAGGGCAGCGACATAGCGGCTCGGATCGATCAGCGGATGGCGGCGCGCCGCCTCTTCGACGGAGATAAATTCCTGGTCGAGCCCCATATAGCGGGCCTTGGAGCGCTCGCGCTTGAGATAGTCGTACCAGTCCTGATTGGAGGCGAGGTAAAAGCCGCCGGTCGAATGCATGCCGCAGGACTGGCCGGACAGCTCCTCGATTTCACGGTAGAGATTGATTGTGTAGCCCTGCAGCCGCGAAATATTGGGATCCGAGCTGATCGTGTGAATCTGTCCGGCGGCGTGCCAGCTCGAGCCGGATGTCAGCTCGTTGCGTTCCAGAAGCACGACATCTTTCCAGCCGAATTTCGCCAGATGGAAGAGGATCGAGCAGCCGACAACGCCGCCGCCGATAATCACCACTTTTGCATGAGTCTGCATTCGATTCACTCCATAAGCGGCGCCGGTCAATACCAGGCGTCCGGCATGCTGTTTTTCCGGTTGGCAACAAAATCCCGCAGCGCCTCGTCGATCGCTTCGTCGAGCGGCGGCGCCTGATGTTCATCAAGCATCCTGTTCCAGCGCTCGAAGGCGCGCTGCGCCGTATCCTTGCCGCCGCGTTCGGTCCATTGCTCGAAGCTTTCCGAATCCGACAGAACGGCGTCGTAATAGGCGGTCTCGTAGTTCTGCATGGTATGGGCGGAACCGAGAAAGTGCCCGGCCGGCTCGACATCGTCATAGGCGCTGGCGCCCAGCGCATTGTCGTCGACCGCAACGCCGCCAAGCAGTTTCTGATAGGCGCCGAGCCGGTCGGCATCGATCATCAGCTTTTCAAAGCCTGTCACAAGCCCGCCTTCCAGCCAGCCGGCGGCATGAAGCACAAAATTCGCGCCGCCGATGGCGGTCGAGTGCATTGAATCGGCGCTTTCGGCCGCCGCCTGCGCATCGGCAAGCTTGGAGGCGGTGAGCGATCCGCCGCAGCGCAGCGGCACGCCGAGCCGCCGCGCGAGCTGACCGATAATATAGTTGGATGCGACGGGTTCCGGCATGCCGAAAGTCGGCGCGCCGCTTTTAAGGCTCATCGATGAGAGGAAATTGCCCATGACAAAGGGCGCTCCGGGTTTGACCAGCTGGCTGTAGGCGCCGCAGACCATTGCCTCGGCAAAGGCCTGGGCGATGGATGCGGCTGTCGTCACCGGCCCCATGGCGCCGCCGAGTATGAACGGCGCAACGACGATACCCTGCCCGGCACCGCAATAGACCTCGATCGCCTCGGTCACCACGCGGTCGACATGCAGCGGCGAGTTGGTGTTGACATTGCCCATGATGACGCAGTTGTCGCGCATGAAGTCTTCACCGAAGAGAATGCGCGCCATGGCGACCGAATCCTCGGCCCGTACCTTTTCGGTGATGGCGCCAAGGAACGGCTTGTCGGAAAAGCGCATATGCGCATAGAGCATGTCGAGGTGACGCTTGTTGACCGGCAGATCGCAGGGCTCGCAAATGACGAGGCCCATGTGATGCAGCGACGGCAGCATGGAGGCAAGCTTGGAGAGCTTCTGAAAATCCTCGTAATTGCCGTAGCGGCGGCCCTTTTCCAGACAGCGCACAAACGGTGCGCCGTAAATCGGCGCAAACACCGTGCTGCGCTCGCCGATTTCGACATTGCGGGCGGGATTGCGCGCATGCTGGGTGAATTTTGATGGTGCCGTCTTGCAGAGTTGCCGGGCGAGGCCGCGCGGCAGACGCACCCGTGTATCCTTGACGTCGGCTCCGGCCTCTTTCCAGATCCGCAAGGCGTTTGGATCGTCACGGAACTCGATGCCGACGTCCTCGATCAGACGGTCGGCCTGTTCTTCGATGCGGACAAGACCGTCTTCGTGCATGAACTCAAAAAACGGTATTGCCCGGGTGATATAGGCGGGCGCAACCGGTGCGGGGCGTTCAACCCGCCGGGATCGCCTTGATGCGCTCCTTCTTTGCACCATGCACCTCCACCGATATTCAATACCCCAAGAATACGACGAAAAACGGCGTCTGTGATGATTGAAAATTCTTGGTCATGACATAAACTGAACTTATGAAAAGACTGCACCGCCGCATCCAGTCTCCGGCCGCGCTGTTCGCCTTCGAAGCGGCGGCAAGGCACCTGTCGTTCACGGCGGCGGCGGGCGAGCTGAACGTTTCGCAACCTGCTGTCAGCCTTTCTATCAAGAAGCTGGAACAGGCGCTCGGCACAATGCTGTTCGAGCGCCGGCACCGCACCATCCACCTGACTGATGCCGGCGAGCGTTTTTATGCCGACGTATCATTTGGTTTAATGCACATCCTGAATTCGGCTGAAAGCGTTGCGCGCCGGATGCCGGAGGACCATGTGTCGATTTCATGCTCGACCGCCTTTGCGCATTACTGGATGCTGCCACGGCTCGCGACTTTCAGACGAGACAATACGGACATCGAAATCCGGCTGCAGACGACGGACAAGGACATCGACATTGTCGAGGAGCCGCTGTCCTTTGCCGTGCGGCTCGGCTCCGGAGACTGGCCCGGCTTTACATCGTTTTGGCTCGGTCCGGAGAAAATCTATCCCGTTTGCAGCCCGGCCTATTTGGAAAAGGCAGGCAGGCCCCGGTCCGACGCGGATATATTGGGCCATGAACTTATTCATCTTGAGGAGCCCTACAGACCGCGGGCTGGATGGCGCGATTGGTTTGGCGCGCAGGGGATCGACTATGTCGACCATGGCGGCGGCCTGCGGTTCAACGACTATGCCCTGGTCATCCAGGCAGCAATTGCCGGCGAAGGCGTTGCCTATGGCTGGGATCATATCGTCGAAAATGTGATCAAGCAGGGTCTTCTGGTGCGGCTCGGCAGCGGCGTCTACGACGTCGGCCAGGGCCATTACGTCATCTGGCCGGAAAACCAGCCCCCCGGCCCGAAGGCCGAGCGCGTGCTCGCCTGGCTGAGGACGCAGGCGAAAACCGGGGATAGGTGAAATGCACAGCAGGTCAGAGTTGCTCCATCAGCTAGCCGGGCTTGGCCTTGGCGAATGCGGCCTTGTCATGGTGCATGCGAGCATGCGCCGGCTTGGGCCGGTTGAAGGCGGCGCCAGCGGCCTGCTCGACACCCTGCAGGAGAGCCTGGGGCCGGACGGAACGATTGTCATGCCGCTTGGCGCCGACGACAGCGTGCCGATCGATGCCATGACTTCGCCGGCAGAAGAGGATCTGGGCATCCTGGCCGAAATATTCCGGACGAGAAAAGGAACGCAGGTCAACGATCACGCGGCGGCGCGGTTCGGTGCGGCCGGTCCGCTGGCCGATGATATTCTCGAGCCGATACCGCTGCATCACTATTATGGTCCGGGGTCGCCACTGTCACGCTTTGCGGCATGCAATGGATGGGTGCTGCACCTCGGTGCGGATATCGACACTGTCACGCTCACACACTGGGCCGAATACCTGGCTGATATCCCCGACAAGCGCCAGGTCCGCCGCCGCTATCTGCGTGCCGATACCGGCGAGCAATGGATAGAGAGCCTGGATGATGTGGACGGCATCGCCGACCGGTCAGAAGGCGATTACTTTGCGCAGATCCTCATCGACTTTCTGGCGGGCGGAGCAATGAAAACCGGACCGGTCGGCAACTGTGAAGCAGAGCTCTTCTCGGCGGATGCGTTTGTGCCATTTGCAGTGCAATGGATGGAGGAAACACTCGGTATCAGGGGCGGTGGGTCCTGACACAGGACCGAGGCTACCGCTCCCAGATTGTCTTCCGCCAACATGCGGCCACAAATTGTGATCGGGACCGGACGAACTGACCGCAAATCCTTATGTCGCGGGCATCTGCGGGCATTCTGGCAGGACTCAATTTTTGATGTATACCATATGGTATTAAATTTGACTCTTGATTCTCTGCTTCAATTTATTAAGCTACCGGGTGGTATTCGTTGTAGAATCAGGAGTGATTCGTGGCCCGCGGAAGACCCAGAAAGACAGATCCGGACGCCGTGCTCGACACGGCGATGAAGGCATTTTGGGAACGGGGCTTTGAAGGCACGTCGATGAATGACCTATCGACCATGACGGGTATGGCAAAGCCTGGGCTCTATGCAAATTTTGGCGACAAGGAGGCCATATACGCCAAGGCGATGGAACGCTATTGCAGCGCCTATGCAGGACCCATGCTCGAGGATCTGATTCGATCCGATGATTCTCTGGATGTCGCAGTGCGGCGGTTCCTCGACGGCGTCGTGTCAACCGCAACGGAGACGATGGGGCCGAAAGGCTGTTTTGTTGCGAACAATCTGGTGGAATGCGCCGGTATGCCATCATCCCTGGAGGCGCTCGGACGCTATGTTGACGAACAGCGGCAAAAGGCCCTCGCAATGCGTTTTCAGTCAGCCGTGAAAAAGGGCGAACTGTCTGCCGACACGGATGTCAAGTCGCTGGCCGAATTTTATTCCGGCCAGGCGCTGGCTCTTGCCGTGATGGCGCGCGCGGGTGCCCAATGGGCGGTGCTGTATCGATTTGTCGACACGGCGATGACCCTGCTGCCCGTGACGGAACTGGAGGAACCGGACGACGGCGAGCCTGAAGACCACATCGAATGGCAGGCAGGTTCTTAGCCAGGATCTGCGAACCTGCCCCTGATCAGGTTGAGAGCGGGGCCGGCGGCCGTCCCACCATCACATTACAGCAGAATGATTGTCGAATGACCGCTGCCCCGTCGCAGCGCGTGAATATCGGCCAGCGCCGGATCGTCTATCCACGCCTTTGCCGACGCCTTCTCCGGGAAAGTCAGGATGGCTGCCAGTTGCGGCAGATCCGGCCCACCTTCCAGCAATGTGAGTTCACTTGACGCCTGTGCAACGGCACCGCAGTATTTTGCCAGAGCCTCACCGGCCCTTTCGCGATAGGCAGCGAGTTGTTCAGGAGCCGTGATTTTCAGAGTTACGATTGCATAGGCCGTCATGATGGGTACCTCGTTGTGGTGGCAACAAGAGGCTAACCGACGGCAACCTGATAGAAAATAGGTTATTTCTGCAGTCTCCATGTGCAATAATGCACAGTCATGACGGACTGGAGCGATCTGAAATATGTGCTTGAAACGGTGCGCCAGGGCGGGCTCAGCGGTGCCGCCAGGGTGCTGGGGGTCAATCACGCGACCGTCTCGCGGCGCATTAGCGCTGCAGAACAAACACTCGGCGCGCTGCTTTTCGACCGGTTGCCGGGCGGATATGCGCCGACCGAGGCCGGCCTCGATGCTGTCCGCGCGGCGGAACGCATGGAAGAAGCGGATGTGGAGCTCAGCCTGCTGATCGGTTCGCGGGACCGGGCCTTGTCCGGCCGGGTGACCGTGACCGCGCCGCAGCTCATGATCGAGCGTGTGCTGGCCGATATTTTTGCCGATTTCTGCCAGCTGCATCCGGAGATCGAATTGAGGGTGCTGGCAACGAATGAACCGCTGAACCTGTCGCGCCGGGAAGCGGATGTCGCCATCAGGATTTCAGACGCGCCGACCGAAACGCTGTTCGGAACACGGGCGGCCGACCAACGCGCCGCCGTCTTCACCAGTCATGACTATGCGGACAAACTCAGAGCCGACCCGAACAATCAGCTCGACTGGATACGGTTCCTGCACTGGCCCGGCCTGCCGGAAGAGATCAGGTCCGTCTGGCCAAATCAGCGCGTTGCGCTTGCAGTGGACGACATGGTGGCGGCAATAGGCGCGGTCCGGGCCGGCATCGGCGCCACCCGGATGCCGTGTTTCCTCGGTGACAGCGACCCTCAACTGACGAGGCTGGCGGGCCTGTCTACATTTGCCTATCCCAGCGTTTGGGTCCTGACCCTTGCGGATCTGCGTCGCGTGCCCCGAAACGAAACGTTCATGCAATTTGTCTCCGCCAAGTTGCGCAAACGTCAAAAACTGTTTGACGGATCCAATATTATAGTCGACTAATTTTTTATTTAGTCGGCTTTTTTCTAGATTATCGCGCAACGGAAGCAGGGCCGAAGGTTTCGGTATGAGTGTTTTCCAATGAACCGCCCATATGAATCAAGCCTTTGATCACATCGGCCATAAAACGCGCTGGACCGCAAATATAAATGACTGCTTCTTTAGCCGGCATCAGTTTGGCTTGCAAAGTACCGTCAACACGGCCTGTGCCGTCATAGTCTTGACCCGGACGGTCGTCTGGATCCGGACGGCTGTAAGCGATATGGGTCTTTATGTTCGGGCGATTGTCGGCGATCTCCTGCACCTCCCCGGAAAACGGGTGGTGGCTGCCGTCGCGGGCGCCGTGCACAAACAGGACCGGCCAATCATCACCGCGCGCGGCAAGTGCGTGCAACATGCTGAGCATCGGCGTCACTCCGACCCCGGCGCTGATCAGCACCACCGGTGCATCCGTCTCATGCAGAACAAATTCGCCAGCCGGATTGCGGGCATCGATGATGGCACCCGGCTCGAGATGATCATGCAGAAATGCGGCGGCCTTACCGTGCGGCTCGCGCTTGACGCTGATGCGGTATTTGGAGCCGCCGGGTGCACCGGACAGCGAGTAGGTTCTGCGTATTTTGTCAGTGCCGGCAGGCGGCGACAATTCGATGGGCAGGTGCTGACCGGCATCAAATGCCGGCAAGGGGCCGCCATCGCGTGCCTCAAAGACAAAAGAGGTAACATCGGCACTTTCGTGGATCTTTTCGATCAGGCGCAGGGAACGTACCGGATCCGCCCCCGCCTGCCAGCGCAGCGGCACAGCAGACGGCAATTCGACGACCGCGTCGATCTCAAGCGTGATCAGACGGCGGGCGCCCGGAAACCGGTCAACTTCAGTTGATTCCCAGTCGACCGATGCCCGGCCGGTCATTTGCAGCAGGCTGCCGGTCGAAAAGTCGATAAAAAGATAGCCTGCCCTCGTATCGGCGATGATGTTCCCGATCGTGTTGAAGTGGTTGTTTCCGGCATAATCGGGAAACGGGATGCGGCGGGCATCCTCAACCTCGACAAATCCCGGTTCCCCGCCGCGGTGCGAAGCATCCATGCCAAAGGCCGGGTTTTCGCCATCGCCGCGATAGCCGCTGGCGATGAAAAACATGTCCGCGGCGGAAACGACAGCCTGCTGGCGGTCGGTCAGTTCCGTACCTCGAGACGGGACGCCTGCAGGTTCATCGTCGACCCTTTGCCAGGCCCGCTCGCGAATATATTGCGGGCAGTTGCCAAAGGACTGATCCACGGTAAAAACCAGGCGTTCCGCGCCCGCACCGGTCAGCTTGCCGTTCACACGGTTTCGACGGCGGGTGGCGAGCTCGATGCCGAGAATGCCGATATCGGAGCCGGCTGCCAGTGTTTTTTCGAGCGCGTCGCCCTTTACCGGGCGGGCGTTGATCACCAGGCTTTGCGGATCGGGTGAGCTGACGAAACCATCCGGGCCTGTCAGGATCGTGGCCCAGGGCCGACCTTCACCGTCGCGGGCGGCAACCACCAGAAAGGGAAGCGCGGTGTGAAATGCGCGGTGTTGTTCGGGCAAGCGATCGCGTACGACCTGTCGGGCCCAGTGTTCGATGTCCCTGACACCGAGTTTTTCCTGCACCGTTTGCTCACCGGCATGGAATGGCGACAGACCATCCTGATCTTCGGTTTTGTCCAACATGTTGGGCTCTATGGTCAGTCCCGGGATTAACGGGCGGCTTGAATGCCGCCCGCCGCGTGGGTTCAGGCGGCGAGGCCGACAGGCGTTGACGGCATCGCAACAAAGCCCGGCAGGCCTGTGATGCGATCCAGATGGGCACGGATGTTGGGATAGCCGTCGAGCGATACATTGCCTTCCGGCGCATGGGCCGTGTAGCTGTAGATGGCGACGTCGGCGATGGTCGGGCGGTCGCCGACAAGCCAGTCGCGGCCGTTCAGATGGTTTTCCAGCCGGGTGAAGGCGATTTCGGCAACGGCCGCCGTTCGCTCCGGGTCGAGGCCGGCGCCAAAGACGGTGATCAGGCGGGCTGCGGCCGGGCCATAGGCGATTTCGCCGGCGGCAAAGGAAAGAAACTTCTGAATCCCCGCCTCTTTGGCCGCATCCGCAGGCAGCCAGTCGGGCGCATATTTTCGTGCGAGATAGACCAGAATGGCGTTGGAATCGGTCACAACCGTATCGCCATCCTCGATCACCGGCACCTGGCCGAAGGGATTGAGCGACAAAAACGGCTCTTTCTTGTGCTCGCCGGCGGCAAGGTCGACATCGATCAGTGTGTGATCGATACCGGCGAGATTTGCAAAAAGAACCACCCGGTGGCTGTGGCCGGAGAGGGCAAAATTGGGGATGCGTATGGCGTTTGACATGGTCATGGGCTTTCTTGGATGGGGATTGAACTCGACCGGCGCTGGCCGACTTGTCCACAACATGACCTATGTCTCAATTGAATATAATCCCTCTTTATTTTCATTTATTATGTAGCAATTATACATAATGACACTGCAACAAGGTGGGAACTGTGGATCAGGTCGAAGCGATGCGCGCCTTTGTGGCGGTGGCACAGGATAATTCCTTCACGGGCGCGGCTCGGCGTCTGGGAAAATCAACAAAGCTGGTGAGCAATCACGTGGCGGCGCTTGAGGCGCGGCTGTCGACGCAGCTTTTCAACCGGACGACACGCAATGTCGCGTTGACGGATGTGGGTGCAGCATATCTCGAGCGCTGCCGGCCGATCCTGGAACAGTTCGACGAGCTGGAAGACCTGGTTCACGACCGGCAGACAGGATTATCCGGCCAAATCCGTATCACCGCGCCGACGTCCTTCGGATCCACAAGGCTGGTGCGTGCGCTTGCACCGTTTCAATCCGAGCACCCGGCAATCGAAGTCGAGCTTTATCTGACCGACACCAGGGTCGCGCTGGTCGAACAGGGGTTTGACCTTGCCGTTCGCATCGGAATTCTGCGGGACTCGACCCTTCGGGTTCGAAAGCTGGCGGACATGCCGCTCGTCGTCGTCGCCTCGCCTGGCTATCTTGGGATGCACGGACGTCCGCGACACCCGAGGGCGCTGATGTCGCACAACTGCATTGTCGATCAGTTTCTGACCGACACGGCCTCGTGGCGGTTTAAAATGGGCGGTGCCGAGGATTCCATACGCGTATCAGGCAACTTCAGCGCCAATACGCCCGGTGCACTGGCGGAAAGTGCGATCAACGGCATCGGCATTGCCCGTTGCCCGTATTATGTTGTTGAAGCTGCGCTGACCGACGGCCGGCTGGAGGAATTGTTCGCTGATCATCGCATGACCGATTACGGTCTTTACGCGCTCTATCCTCCAAACAGGCATCTGACCGCCAGGATGCGCGCACTGATCGATCATCTGGCGGGATTTTTCGGTTCGGGGCGAATATCAGGGCTCTAAGCCGGGCGTGTGTCCACCATCAGCAGTTCAGTGGGGTATTGCCGCCCCCCAGCTGTTGTAACCGACGAGACGCGCAGTCCCTGGAAGATACATCTGCTCCAGCGAGGTCAGGCGAAATCCGGCGTTCTGGATTTCAAGCGGCAGGTCACGGTCCAGGCGGCAACCACCGCCGACCCGCCGCCAGATGGGCGTCAGCCTCTTTTGCCATTGATTGACGCTCCTGTCCGGAGCGGCGCCGTGCTCGCAAAAAAGCAGCTGACCTTGCGGTTTCAGAACCCTGCGCATTTCAGAAAGGGCCGATTGCAGAGCGTCAATGCTGCACAGCGTATAGGTGACAAGAACAGTATCCACGTCGCCATCGTCGAGCGGAATTTGCGCCGCATCCAGAATCAGGGGTGTGAATTCGATATCCATCTGCTCGGACTTTGCGCAGGCGCCCTCCATCAGCTCCGCAGAGGTGTCGAGACCGAAGACGCAGTCAACCTCAGCGCTGTCGAGATAGGGGAAATTGAGACCGCCGCCAACGCCGATCTCCAGTACCCGGCCCCTGGCAAGCGGCACGATTTTCTCCCTTTGCTTCATGACCGGCTTGGTCGAACAGGAGGCATTGACAAGCCGCGGCAAGACAAAACGACTGTAAAGGGACATTATGATTTCCGTTCTTTCGCGTCTATCATAGCAAAACAGACGCCGCTCGGCACCCGAACCCCGGCATATTCAGCGCACAGGGACTGTGCTACTTTCCCGCAGGAGGTGGACCATGCCCATTATCGAAATCGGTGACGCACGTCTGCACTATACGGACGAAGGCACCGGCAAAGAAACGATCGTGTTTTCGCATGGGCTATTGATGAATGGCGAAATGTTCGCAGCGCAGGTTGCAGCGCTCAAAGGCAAATATCAGTGCATCACCTATGATCACCGCGGTCAGGGCCAAAGCGCCGTCACGGAAGACGGCTATGACATGGAAACCCTGATGGAAGACGCAGCCGGTCTCATCGAGGCGCTGGACGCTGCGCCATGTCATTTTGTCGGTCTTTCGATGGGTGGATTTGTCGGCATGCGCCTCGCCGCCCGGCGGCCGGAACTGCTGTGCTACCTGACCCTGATCGAAACATCGGCTGAAGAGGAGCCGAAGGAAAACCAGCCGCGCTACAGGCTGCTCAATTTCGTCGCACGCTGGATTGGCCTCAAAGTGGTGCTTAGCAGGGTCATGCCGATCCTGTTCGGCAAAACCTTCCTGAACGATCCTGACCGGGCAGAGGAAAGAGCCCTGTGGCGCGTACATCTTACCTCTAACGACCGGATCGGCATTACCCGCGCGGTCATGGGCGTGATCGACCGGGCCGGCGTAGTGGATGAAATCGGCAAGATCGAATTGCCGGTTCTCATCATCGTCGGGGACGAAGATGTGGCAACCGTTCCGGAAAAATCGGAGCGGATGCACCAGGCAATCAAGGGTTCCAGGCTGGTTACGATACCGAGGGCCGGGCACTCCTCCACGATCGAGGAGCCGCAGGCGGTCAACAGTGCGCTGTCAGAGTTTCTGGCAAGCACCAAAGAAAAAGCCGCCGCACAGGAATAGAGCCTAATAAAAATTGTCAGGCGTCCAGAAACCGTTCAAGAAGGCGCTGCTGGTCGCCGGCAACGAAAGTCGGTGCGTGGCCGACACCGGCAATTTCGACATAGTCTGGTTTCGGACCGCGGGCAATCATCTCACCGGCAACGGCCTGCGGCAGCACGTCCGATTCGGCACCGCGGATCAGCAGCGTTTTAGCCCGGATGGCATCGTAATGCGGCCAGACATCGAGATCGGCTTTGTACCGGGTAAATTGCGAAGCGATCCTCGGATCATAGTGAACGGCAATGCGGCCCGCATCATCGCGGCGAACGGAGGCGTCGATCAGCCGCCGCCAGAAACTGTCCGGGTTGTCGCCGAAGGGCGCATAACTGCTGCGCAGCCAGGTCTCCATCGCCATGACGGTGTCAAAGACCGGAGGATTGCCAACATAGTCGGCGATGCGATGGCGTGCATTTTCGGGAATATCGGGACCGATATCGTTGATGACGAGATGGGTCACGCGATCCTTCAGCGCTTCGGCGGCAAGGCGCACACCGATCAGCGCACCCATGGATGTGCCGACCCAGCGCAACTTGTCAGCCCGGTAATGGTCAAGAATGGCAAGCGCGTTGTCGCCATAGACCGTCATGTTGTAATCGGCACCGCCGTTTTTCGACCAGCTGGAAAGACCACGGCCGATCGTATCGGGACAAACGACGAAATAGTCCCTTGAAAGCACGCCTGCTATTTCATCGAAATCACGGCCGTTGCGGGCAAGACCGTGCCACATCATCAAAAACGGCTTTGTCGGGTCTCCCCACTCGCTGACATGCAGCTCATGGCTGCCGGATCCGATATAGGCTGATCGCCGAATGGTCATAGATGTCCGCCCTTTTTGCCGAGTGTTCCAACGATGCCCGCAGGGAAGAAATAGACCAGCAGAATGAACAGGATGCCGAGCCAAAGCAGCCATCTGTCCGGAGCAAGCAATTCGGGCAGCAACGGAATGCCGGCTGTTGCCTCGGAGGCAAGCTGCATCAGATCCTTCAGATAGAACTGCGCGAGGCTCATCAGCGTCGCGCCGATGATCGCCCCGGTCATGGTCCCCATGCCGCCGATGACGACCATCAGCAAGATGTCGATCATGATGGCGAAGGAGAGCGTTGTCTCGGGCCCGGTATATTTGAGCCAGACGGCCCTCAAAATGCCGGCGCAGGCGGCGATGACCGCGGCAATGCAGAAAATGGCGGTACGGTAAAGCACAACCTTGTATCCGAGCGCTTCGGCGCGCATCTCGTTTTCGCGAATGGCTTCAAGCACCGTCCCGAGCGGTGAGGCGACAATGCGCAGCATGAGAAAATAGAGAATGAGCGAGCCGAAAAAGACGAAGTAGTAGGCGGCCATCTTGCCGTTCGCCTTGACGCCGAAGATGCGCAGAACCTTGCCATCTTCGTCGGTCAGCAGCTTGGTCGCGGGCGAAAACAGCTTCGGGACCTTGTAGATGATGCCGTCCTCGCCGCCGGTGAAATCGGAAAACTGGCTCGCCATCACCGCCATTACCGAAGCCGCGGCGAGCGTCACCATGGCAAAAAAGATCGCCTTGACGCGCAGGGACAAGAGCCCGACCAGCGCCGCCAATACCAATGAGACGATGATACCGAGCGCGCCGCCCAGCAAAATAGCGTCCCAGCCCGGTCCCATCATCTTAAGCGCAATCGCCGTTCCATAGGCGCCAAGGCCAAAAAACATGGTATGGGCGAAGGAAACAATGCCGGTATAGCCGATCAACAGGTCGTAGCTCGCCACCAGTACGATGAAGACACAGATGCGGGCGGCAACCTCCTGGCTGCGCACGTCCGGAAATATAAACGGGGCGAGGAGAAGGCCAAGGCCGATGGCGCCGATGATGGCATAGACGATCATCCGGCCGGTGCGGCCGCGCGCGGGGTCTGCTATCTGGTCAATTGCAAGGTCGGTCATGGTCAGCGCCCCTATTTGACCGCCGGCCGCAGCCCGTAGAGCCGCCACAGCAGGATTGCCATCATCAGGATCATGTTGGAGGCGAGCGCCATCTTGGGCGCCAGAAAGGCAACATAATTGCCCATCAACCCGACCATGAGGGCACCGAGAAGCGAGCCTTCGATCGACCCGAGACCGCCGATGATGATGACGATGAAGACGATGATCATCATTTCCGAGCCGATGGCCGCGGTGATCAAGGTTTCATAGCCCGCCCACATGGCGCCGCCGATCGCCGCCAGCGCCGAGCCGAGGACAAAGACACCGATGAACAGGCGGTCGATGCGATAGCCCAGTGCCTCCACCATCTCGCGGTTCTCGACGCCGGCGCGAACCAGAAGCCCGACGCGGGTGCGATTGAGTACGGTAAAAAGCGCGATATAGGCGATCAGGCCAAGCGCAAAGGCAAAGAGCCGGTAAAGCTCGATCGAAATGTCGCCGATGATCAGCGAGCCGGTGAGAAAATGCGGGCGCGGCACCGAAATGGGCGAGCCGCCCCAGATCGCCAGTATGAGCTGTTCGGCGACGATCAGTGCGCCCATGGTGATCAGGATCTGGCGCAGGTGATCGCGATAGACCGGCTTGATGATCACCCGCTCAAAGACCCAGCCGGCCAGCAGACCAAACAGAGCCGCGGCGGCAATTGCCAGGAACATCGCCAATAGATTGAGGGCAATGTTGTCCGCTCCGACCCAGGCGGCAAGCGCCGCCAGAACGGAAGCGGCGATGAAGGCTCCAAAGGAGACGAAGGCTGAATGGCCGAAGTTCAACACGTCCATCAGGCCAAAAACGAGACTGAGGCCCGATGCCATCAGAAAGATCATCATGCCCATGGCAAGGCCGGCCACCGTCAGCGTCACCCAGGTCGAGGGCGAGCCGATCAGTACAAAGGCGATGATGGCAAGCAGCACAGGCAGCAGGTTGATGCCGCCGAGGCGCTCAAAAAGACTGGATGCTGAACCCATCGTGAGGCTCCCTATTGATGCGCGTCCAGCGACAGGCTGAGCAGCTTTGTCTGCAGCGCCGTATCGTCGACGAGGTCCGCCATGTTTCCGGTGTGGGCAATGTGTCCGTCATCGATCACGGCGACCGTTTGCCCCAATGATTTTGCAAACAGGAAGTTCTGTTCGACCAACAAAATTGTGGTTTCCCGGGCGATTTCCCTGAAGGCGTCGACCATATTCAAAATGATTGCCGGGGCGAGACCTTTCGTCGGCTCATCGATCAGGATCAGGTCGCGCCGCTCGATGATCGCGCGGGCAATCGCCAGCATCTGCTTTTGCCCACCCGAAAGCGACCAGGAGGATTTTGTCCAGAATTTTTCCAGCGCCGGAAACAGTGCATAGACGCGGTCGAGCCGCTCCCGGTCGAAGCTGCCGTCATGGGTGGCAAGGCGCATGTTTTCTTCCACCGTCAGCCCGCCGAAAACGCCCATATTTTCCGGCACGAAGGCAATTCCCTTTCGTGCGATCTCGCTGGTGTGCAGCTTGGCTATGTCGTCGCCGCGAAAGCGGATCGCGCCCTGGCGCGCCTTCCACAGCCCCATGACGGTGCGCAGCGTGGTCGTCTTGCCGGCGCCATTGCGACCCAAAAGCACGTGCACACCGCCCTCCGGCACATCAAGCGATACTTCGTGGAGTATGTGGTACTGGGCGATATCGGTGCTCACACCATCGAGCTGCAGGATCGGCGTGGTCATGCCGCATCCTCCGCCGGCATGCCGAGATAGATATCGCGTACCAGCGGCAATGCGATCACCGCGTCCGGGTTGCCGTCGGCAACCAGTTCACCGTTGTGCAACACGATGATCCGGTCAGCGAGGGAGCGGACAACCTCCATCTTGTGCTCGACGAGCAGGATCGTCTTGTCGGTGTCTTTCTTGATGCCCTCGATCAGTTCGAGGATGACCGGCGCCTCGTCAACGGACATGCCGGCGGTCGGTTCATCGAACATGAAAATGTCGGGCTTGAGTGCCAGCAGCAGGGCAATCTCGAGCTTACGCTGATCGCCGTGCGGCAGGGCGGTCACCGGCAACGCCGCCGCTTCGCGCAGCCGCGTTGCATCGAGATATGCATAGGCTTCGTCGCGCAGGTCCCTGAACGAGGCTGTTCTGCGGAACATGACCGGGCCAAGCCCGCGTTGCGCCTGAACGGCGAGGCGGACATTTTCGAGCACGGACAGCCTTGGAAACAGATTGGTGAGCTGAAACGCCCGGCCGATACCGGCCTTGGCCCGGGCCGAGGCACTCGACGCCGTTATGTCGCGCTCGCCCTTGAAAATCCGCCCGGCGGAGGGCCGAAGCTGACCTGAAATCAGATTAAAATACGTGGTTTTTCCGGCACCATTGGGACCGACGATCACCGTCAGCTCGCCGGTGCGGAATTCGCAGGTCACCGCATCGACCGCAGTGTGGCCGCCGAAACGGATGGTCAGATCCTCGGTGCGCAGGGATGCGGAGGGCATTTTGTTGTCCAACATGATTTGACGTTCAGGACAGGAGTTCAGATGCAATGCGGCCGGAAACTTCCCCACCGGATGATTACCGGCAGGAAAGCTCCGGGCGCGAGCCCTTATTCCTGATTGTTGCGGCCAACCGGAATGTCCATCTCATCGGATTTGATTTCGCGGACAAGCTGCGGAATGGCCCAGTCGACATCGTCATCGACCTTGATCTTGAAATGATACATGGATTGCAGGGCCTGGTGGTCCTCGGGCCGGAAGGTCATCTGACCCTTGGGCGTATCCCAGGACATGCCTTCCATGGCCTTGATCAGGTTTTCCGTATCCCAGTCATCGGTGCTCTGCAGCGCCTTGGCGACGGCAAGACCGGCCGCCA
>JAAEOH010000190.1 GCA_024244645.1 Hyphomicrobiales bacterium | reverse complement strand
TGGGGAGCTGAGCGAAATTTGCATAATAAGGCCGACATGTTTTGTTGTCGAGTTGTTTATGCGAATTTTCGTTCGAGCGATTTGTTGGGGTGTTTTTTTGCCCCAACAAATCGTTTGAGCGGCAGCTCAGCTCCCCATTGGGGTGGGATAATATTATTATAGATTTGTTTTCATTAATTTAATTATCCCACCCCAACGTCTGAGGTGAGCAACCCCGTATGGCAAATAAAATATAGAAAAATAGTAAGACAATCAAAGAATCTAAAAGTAATCAAACCGCACAAGATAAAGGGGTTGGCTCCACTACCTTGTTAGCCTTTTTTTATTTTAATTTATACATTTTTTCCTTGATATTTTCTCCACATGATCAAAAACCTTTTTTTCATCCTTGAGATCTTGAACTGATAGGCTTTCTACTAAATCATCCGCTACACATGTGCATATATCCTTAAATTTGGTATCACCCGCAGACTCTGTGCATGATTTAATGAATGATGCTCTAAATGATTTCCGAAAACTTTCGTCATATGATTTTTTGTATTCTTCCTTAAAATTATCACTACAACCCATAAACAAAATTATTGAAAGTATTGCAAGCGTTCTTTTCATTGGTATTTTTATGCTATTTTATCCAAGGCTAATGGGGAGCTGAGCGAAATTCGTATAATAAAGCCGACAGGTTTTTAATTGTCGAGCTGTTTATGCGAATTTTCGTTCGAGTGATTTGTTGGGGCGTTTTTTTTGCCCCAACAAATCGTTTGAGCGGCAGCTCAGCTCCC
>JAAEOH010000189.1 GCA_024244645.1 Hyphomicrobiales bacterium | reverse complement strand
GCCGAGGACAAGCGCGGCGTTGTCGACCTGTGCAGCAGTGATTGTCGTAACGATCTCCGGAAATTCAGTCACTGTCGCAAGAATGATCAGTCCGACAAACTCGCGCGTGAGTTTGAAGCGCTCCGCCAGTTCATCACCACAAAACGCCAGGTGCGAGCCGGCAATCCACACAAACACGGCCGCAATGACGAACAATACGGCAAGAAGAGGCAGCGGTAGATTGCTAAGGCTGATCACAATCCCTTCTGTCCTCCGTAATATCCGTCACACGCAGCCAACGCCGTTCAAAACGACTGACTGGAAATGACGTTGAAAGGCAAGGATAGGGATGGCGGCCCAAGCAGGCTTGACGTACATCAAATTGAATTGCCGACCGGCGTTTCATAATGACCAAATCAACCGTAACTGCGCAGCCTGGTGCGAATACCAGTCGATGGGTCAGCGGGCTAAGCGGGCCATACTATAAACATAAGCTGCGCGAATGGGTTGCGCCGAAGTTACACGTGACAATCGAAATTGCGTTGCTGTTTGTTCTGGTGGCTTTCGCGATGGAATGGCTGACGATTGAACAAACAGGCTCACAGGAGACCAGGACCATGTCGATCAAGAGAATTCTTCTTCCGGTCAGCAAACAGTATGACATTGCGAAAGTGGCCGGCTTTGCGTTCGCCCTGGCCGGTCAACACAGGGCCGAAGTTCAGGGCTTTTATCCGCAGCGCCATGAATGGAGCGACGACTGGTTGGATAACTGGGGTCTGTCCGAAGGGGAAATCGCGGCTTTGGAAGAGAAGGCAAAAAAGAACGCTTTCGAAACGGAGCGCCTGGCCCGGGAAGTTTTCGAAGCCCAGGCCAAATGCCATCAAAAGGTGAAGGCGAGTTTTCTGTCGACCTTCGACAGATCCACAAACTCGCTTCTTGACTACGCCGTTTTTGCAGACCTTACCGTGCTCGGCGCCACGGCAATTTCGGAAAGCCGGTTTTGGCAGTATTTGTTGAATCAAATGCTCACCCAATCGACAAGGCCTGTATTCGTCGCTCCGCCCAGACCAGTGGACAAAGATCTTGGAAATCGAATCGTCATCGCATGGAATCAAAGTCCAGCAGCTTCCCGTGCAATCGCTGCTGCTATGCCGCTCATAGAGAAGGCATCCCACGTCGTTATTGTCAGCGTCGGCAGCAAGGGGGATCGGCATTCAGTCGATGGTTTGCATAATTTCGTGTCCCTGCACGCAAGGGATGTTGATATTGCCATTATTGATCCCAAAGGACGGAAAACCGGGCACATGCTGATTGACAAAACAGCCGAAATAGCAGGCAGCATCCTGGTAATGGGTGCTTACTCCCACCGTCGATGGCGGGAGCAGGTATTTGGTGGTGTAACTGAATATGTGCTCAACAATACCGATGTTCCTGCTTTGATGATGCACTGACGATGCTCGGGTTTTTCCGGTAACGGATCCTTGCCCTCGAAGTTTCGGACTGACCATCCCTGGCGATCACACCATCAGTGTTTCGGCGTGACCAAACCCTTTCGAATAGTCCAGCAGCGAGACAACAGCCGGTTCTATCTTAAAAAATGCAAGCCCGACACTTGGGTCTTCCGGCTCGTACTGCGCGGCCTCCGGAAACTTCTTCAGGAGAAGTTCGCCGATCTTTTCCTGCTCAGCCGAATCGTTTACGGGAGCAGCCAGACCGGCCAAGGACAGGCTTTCTATGTCATCCCACGAGGCGTAGTCCCGGTTGATGGTCACCGAAACCCTGTTGTTGTTGGCTAGATTTTCTGCCTTTTGGCTGTCTTCCGCCGTCATGAAGTAGAGCGTCATGCCATCGTTCATATAGCTGACGGTCGTGGCTTGCGGGTAGCCGTCATCGCGGACGGTGGCGATGGTCATGTCGTTGACGTCATTGATGATCGAGATGATTTGATCGCGTTTTGCCTGATCCATGATTTGCTCCGATTTCAACATCCGAGCCGATTAAACCACCGGTATTCAAGCGGAAGTTGATGCATGTCAAAACACCTGACGCCGATTTGGCAAAATCAGCTGTGGCACTGTGTCAATCAAAGGGCAGTCGCTGCGGGTATGTCAGCGGTCGTTTGTAATGTGACCGAACGTATTTGCTGACGAATTGCCGAAAAGAGCACGCCGGAGGCTTTGCAAATGACCCCCGAAATGGAGACGAGGAAGATTGACGAAACGCCTGATGCCGGGACAGCAATCAAGTCCGTCCGCGTTTTCAGTTCAGGTTGGGCAGACCAGCACGAGGAACATCGTTTCGGTACTTCATTGCCGCAACTATGGTGGGTGCTCATGTCACGAAGTTGGGTCAGGACACCAATCAACTATTTTCTGATTGAGCATCGGGACGGCCTTGTTCTCTTCGATACGGGGCTGGATCCGGCAATAAAGACAGATCCGCACTATGTCTCAAGCGCACTTGGCCGTTTCCTTTTACGTCGGATTTTCCGGCTGCACATTGATGCAGACGACCGACTGGATCGCGTGCTCGCTGCGAACAATTATTCGGCAGGTGACATTGGTACGGCCGTGATCTCACACCTGCACTTTGATCACGTGGGAGGGATTGCCCGGATTCCGCAGGCGCAGCTGATCGTCAGTGCCCGGGAATGGGCGCAATTGTCTGAACCTCATCCTGAGCGTGAATGGATCCTGCGGGAACACATCGAGATCCCCGATGCGAAATGGTGTCCCATTGATTTTCAGCCCGCCGACGATCCGCTCCTGGAACCGTTTGGCGGGACCTACGATGTTGCGGGTGACGGTTCCATGGTCCTCCTGCCGACGCCGGGGCATACGCCGGGTTCACTTTCCATGCTGGTGCGCGCGCAATGTTGGTCGCCCGTCCTGCTTGTCGGCGATTTGGCGTATGAAGCGAGCCTGCTCATGAATGATACATTGCCCGGGACAGGCAACCCAAAGCAGCTGCGCGCAACCTACTCCAAAGTTCGCCAATTGAAGCAGAAGCTGCCGGATCTCGTGATAGTTCCTTCGCACGACGCAGATGCGGAAAGAGCCCTTTGGCTGGCGCAACCGGGCCAAAGCCGTGACTGAGCCGAGTGCGAACACATGAGACGCTGGCTCTGGGCGGCGGGCATTTTGTTTAGCGCGCTTGCGATCGTGATTGCCGGATTTCTGATTTGGGCCTACCGCCCGGTCCCGACCTTTCGGCCGCTGGCCTATTCCCCGGTTCGCGTGGATTACTGGCCGACGGAGGGTTGGCGGATATCGACGCCCGAAGCGCAGGGCATGGATTCCGAAGCCCTCCTTGAGATGATTGATTTTTGCACGGCGCAATCTGCGGCCAACCCGGAGTTCTACCTTGACTCGGTCACCGTCATCCGCAACGGCCATATCGTTGCCGAGTTTTACCCCAACCCGAATTATTCTCCGGACAAACTGCACGTCATCCACTCGGCAACCAAAAGCATTGTCTCCGCGCTTGTCGGCATCGCAATAGAACAGGGACTTATTGAGAGCGTCGATGCCAAAGTGGTCGACTTTTTCCCGGAGCGGACGTTCGACAATATGAACGAGTCAAAACGATCCATGACAATCCGTGATCTGCTGACCATGCAGACGGGAATGCACAGCCGGGATTCCTATCTCTACGCACATGAAGGACTTTTGGCTCTCCAGCAGTCCCGAGACTGGCTGCAATATGCGCTCGGACTTCCGATGGCGGCAAAACCAGGAGAACGATTCGACTATTCGAACGTATCAACGTTTCTGCTTGGCGCCATTCTGGCCAAAGCAACCGGGACAGGTGTCCTGACATTTGCCCGAGAGGCGCTCTTCAAGCCACTTGGTATCAGCGACATCAGGTGGGAATGGACTGAAGGCGGCCTGCCAATCGCATGGGCACGGATGTGGTTGAAACCTGATGATCTTGCAAAAATCGGTCTTCTGTATCTTCAGCAAGGAAGATGGGATGATCAACAGGTCATTCCGGCCGCGTGGATCAGAGAAAGCCTGACGCCATGGGCATTTCCAAAAAATGCTGTCGATATCCTGAATTCCGATATGAGTCGCAACCGCGACGCCTCGACACAAAACTGGGTCGCGCAACGGTTTGTCCGGCCGTTTGCCGACGGATATGGCTATCAGTGGTGGCTTGATCACGCCGGCAACTACACAGCGCTCGGTACAAACGGGCAATATTTGGCCGTTTCACCGGCGAACAACCTTATCTTCGTCGTCACCAGCAAGAGCAGCGGCATCTCCCAGTTCAAACCGGCAACGCTTTTTTATGATTATGTGCTGCCGGCAATTGAGGCTGACACGCCGCTGCCGGACAATGCGAGGGCAAGCAATACGCTTGCCGCCTATGCGACAGCACCAGAGCACAAATCCACTGCAACTCAAGTCCCGTACCTACCTCCCATTGCCATGGAAGTTGCGGGCATCACCTATAGGATGGAACGCAACCCTTACAAGACCGACAATGTTCGGTTTATGTTTGACGCGGCGAAACCCTATGCGGAGTTGAGCTACACGGCGCGAGAAAGCTGGGCGCCCAGCTATCGGATTGGCCTTGACGGAGTTCCGCGCACAACCGGGATAAATGACGGCATTTTTGTCGCAAGCGGCGAATGGACAACGCCCGACACGTTCAGCGTCAACGTCGAAATCGTAGGCTACACAACATTCGACAGGTGGGAGTTCCGGTTTGTCGACGACAGTTTGTTTGTGACCGAATACAGTATCACCGGCGACTACACATACGCGGGAAAGGCGGATCCGGACTGAAACACCCGGCTGTCGATCGGGCGTCAAGCGGTTTGCCAGCGGGACATCGAAAACGCCAACCGGCAGCCGGCGCAAATCCCGAATCGAAGAATTGACGGATATCAATTTTGCTCTGACAGATCGTCGTAATATTCAATTTTGTCGGGAGACAGTCGTATGTCAGCAATTCGTCTTGCCATGCTCATTGGCACGCTTTTTTTCACGCTTATGACAACAAACGGTTTTGCACAAGGTGATGCTGCCGCGGGAGAAGAGCTGGCGCGAAAATGGTGCGCGCGGTGCCACGACGTCGAACCAGGCGGGCCTTTCAAGCTGCATCCTCCAAGTTTTGCATCGATCGCCGTGTATCGGTCCGGAGAACAAATTTACGGCCGCATTCTTTTCCCGCCGCTCCACTCCAATATGCCTCAGATCGGCTATATTCTGACGCCGGACAACGTTGATGATCTTGCAGCTTATATCGGATCCTTGGAAGCACAATGATCGAACGACATTTGCGATCCGGAGGGGCTGGAGAAAGAGAACGGTCGCGTAAAGAAGATCGTGGTAGAGCTGGAGCTGGACACCGGAATTTCGAATATCGCCGTCAGGTTTGCCTGCAGCCCGATCCAGGCAAAAAGGAGCGGCCAAGCACGCCGCCTGTCAGCGCATTGAGCATCAGACGCATACTTTAGTACAGCTGCTTGCCGATACGGGATCTTTCCATGAACAGGCCTGCCATGAAGGCTCCCACCACCCAGTGCAGACTGAGCAGTTCGGCTAAAAAACCGTAGGCGAGCTCGACAAGTATGAGCGCTCTGAATTCGATTGCCGCGGCATGCATCTTCTTCATTCGCTGCTGATATGCGGATAGACGTGAACACTCAGCAATCCGGTTACGGTGAAGAAGGCGATGACCTTCGTGAGCATCATTGTGAAAGCAAGCGCACTTGGCAGTTCGCCGAAGGCGAGCATGGAGCTGAGCAGCGCCAGGAGAAACAACCAGAAAATGTTATCGAACAGGGCTGCTGAAATCAGAACCCGTCCGACTTCCGACTTCATCAGGCCGGACTCCTGGAGGATCCTGGCGGACGCGGCGTTTGCGGTAATGGATATGGCCACCCCGATCAGGATCGCCTGGGCCGGCTGTTGCGGCCCCTCGGCGAGAAACGCGAAAGAATGCCGGCAGCGAGCGGCAACGCAATACCTATAAGAGCAACAACCAGCGATTTCCGCGCTTCCCGCACCGTATCGGCGAGCTGCATTTCAACGCCAGCCATCAGCACAGGGAAGAATATGCCGAGGTCGGCAACCTCGGCCAGAGCCATATTACCCGGCAAGCCCTCGACAAGGTCGTGATGCGGACCGGCGATCTGTGCGCTGAGGATCAGCGCCATGCCCGCCAGCATTTCCCCGACCGCCGACGGCAGACCGATGCGCGCCGCGATTTCACTGAGGAGGCGCGCTGCAAGCAGTAGAACCAGAAGCGCGCCTATGATTTCCATGATCCAACTCCAATGCCAAAAGATCGTCCGGCCATATGCTGCATTCCGTGTTCACCGGCCCCGAAATGCGCCACGGGCGCCCGCACATGACCTGTCCTTGACGGGTGGTTCCCGCCGAACGGCCAAAGCGGTTTCGGAACGGGTCCCGGCACAGCGAATGAGGACAATTATTGGCTGATCCTGTCCTTGAGCCATCGCGCCCGGTCGATCTGTTTGCGAGTCTCCTCGAGCTTTTGTTGCAGGCGTTTATTCTTCGAGGGCTTCTTGGCGGCCGCTATGTCCTCCAGCAGGTTGCGTTCTCGCACACTGAGCTTTTCCATGACCCGCTCAACGTGGCTCGGCTTGATCTTCTTGGCCTTGCCCGCCTCAAGGCGTGCATAATACTTCTTCAGCTTCTCGATTGATTTGGCCAATGCCATGATTATGGTCCCTTGTTCACTACTGCGACAAATCGATCTTACGCATGCGCATGCTCAGTCTGTGCGGACCTCCGGCTTCTTGCCGACAGTTTCCGGCGCCAGAGCATCGAGCTCATCCTCGTCCAACGCGATAATCTGTTCGACCTCGGCGACGGCGCTGTCCTTTTCGACATAATAGTCGCGCGCCGCATCGATTAACTCCCGCATCGCGCCGTAGGCGTAACTGCTGTCGTTCAGAAATGATGTTGCGGCCTCGGCAGTTATTCGGCCATCGACGATCAGATCTTCAATCCTCCTGTTGGTGCTTTGATGATCGCTTTCGATATGCGTGCGTTCCTCGTCCAGCCACAGGGGGCTGCGGTGTTCAGGATCTGAACGGTCCAGCTTGTCGATCTCGACCAGGATACGCGCAATTTCAGTCCGCAATCCGTTATAGAGATCCGACATCGCTCCTTGCGGATGGGTGGTGTAGCGGGTTGTGTTTCGCCGCATGTGTTTGATGTCCTTGATTGCACGAACGATACGCTCGGACACCTCCCTCAACTGGTAGACACGAGACGTGACATCCTGAGGCAGTTCCTTGCTCGCCGCACGGGTCGTAAATTCCACGATTGCCGAGTAAAGGATTTTGACCCTTTGTTCATAGCGCTCGTCGATATCAAACTCGATCGGGCTGCGGCTTGCTGAGACAAGCGCTGCAACGTCTGTTGTTTCAAACAGATCATGACGGTGAATGTTCAGCCCGTGCGTGATCAGTTCGACGGCGTTGTCGTAAAGATGTTTCACTTCTTTCTGCAAGGCGCTTTCGATCGTGTTCGGGAACTCCTCGACCGCCTGAGAAAGGTATTTCGGTCGGCTGAGGTCGAGCGCGGGCTCACGGATGACTCGCTCGATGAAGACGATCAGCCGCTTCATCAGCGGCAACATGATCGCGACACCCAGGACGTTGAAGATCGTATGAAACACAGCGAGTTTAAGTGCGTAATCTGTGTCCGCAATACCGACCATGCGGCTGACAATGTCGACCGCGTCGCGCATCTGGTTGATGAATATCAGGGCAACAGCGGCAGTGACCGAGTTGAAGATCACATGGGCCAGCGCCAATTGCTTGCCCTGATAGTTCGCCGACAGCGAACCAATAATAGCCGTGATCGTTGTTCCGATGTTTGCTCCGATTGCCAGTGCCAGTGCATTCTCGTAAGAGATCTGTTGGGAAGCCAGAGCCGTGATGATAAGCACCATCGTCGCGTGGCTGGACTGCATCACCACCGTGGCCAGTGTGCCGATCACGGTATAGATGAGCAATCCCAGGATACCGGCCAGTGCGTACCGGGTAAGGTCAAACGTATTCTTGAAGTCCTCGAAGCCGACTTTCATGTGATGGATTCCGAGGAACAGGAATCCCAATCCTGCCAGCACGAATCCGGTACCACGCAGGTAGTTCGATTTCTGGAACACCAGGACGATACCGATAGCCAGAAGCGGCATGGCATAGGCCGAGATATTGACTTTCAAGCCAAATCCGGCGACCAGCCAGGCGCCCGTCGTGGTGCCGATATTGGCACCGAAAACGATACCGACACCGGCGAGCAGAGTGAGGAGGCCGGCGCTCAGGAACGAGATTGTAATCACCGAAACCAACGAGCTGGATTGCATGATCGTCGTCGTGACGATGCCGAACAGCAACGACCGCGGCACCGACCCCGTGGCGCGTGCGAGAATCTTTTCCAGAAAGCCGCCGCTGAACAGCTTGAAGCCGTCTTCAAGCATCAGCATGCCGAACAGGAAGATGGCGACACCCGCCGCGACCTCCTGAAAATCAGGACTTGCCCAGAATCCGGAAATCAGGACGCCAATAATGACCGGCAGCAGCAGGCGTTTCATCGATGTTTTCATTGTAGCCTCACGGCAGCATAATGCCGCGCAGCGTGAAATAGAATAATGCGGCAAGCATTGCGGAGATTGGCACGGTGATGATCCACGCCGAGACGATCTTGAGCAGAGCTGACCGTTTGACCAGCTGGCGTTTGAGCGCTTTGCGAAGCTCCTTTCTCTGAGCCGCCGAAATAACGGCTTCCGGCCCCATTTTCTTGAGTTGATCGAGCAGCCGTTTCTTGTCTTCCGGCGGCGCGTTCTGGAATGTTCGCAGTACCTCCTCGGCCTTGACAAAATCCGGCTGGCCCTCATGGCTCGCGAGAACCGTCTCGACAACCCGGCTGACGCGCTGCTCGAGATATTCGCGCAGGAACCCGACACCGAAGACCGCGCCGAGCGCGACGTGGGTCGAACTGATCGGCATCCCCAACTGGCTGGCAATGATCACGGTAATCGCAGCCGACAGTGCTATGCAGAATGCCCGTGCCCGGTCCAGTTCCGTGATCTCCGTACCGACAGTGCGGATCAATTTCGGTCCGAACAGGGCCAATCCCACCGAGATGCCCAGTGCACCGATGGCCATCACCCATAACGGGATCGCTACCTTGGCGCCACCCTCACCTTCCGTCAGAACGTCGACAACTCCTGCCAATGGGCCAACCGCATTGGCCACGTCGTTTGCACCATGGGCAAAGCTCAGCAAGGCCGCTGAAAGAATCAGCGGCAGGGTAAACAGGCGGTTCACGCCGTCCCGATCTGCGCTGAGTCGCGGCGCCGCGCGTCGGATCATCGGCGCGACAAGCATCCAGGTAAGGAAGGCCACCACAAGCCCTGCTATCACAGCCGTCGGGAAGCCAACCTTGACGATTTTACTGATCCCCTTGAGGATTATATATGTCGTGAAAGCCCAGGCCATGATCGCCAGCATTATCGGCACGACGCGCTTGGCTGCATCGATCGGGTTGTCTTTGAAGAAAACCAACTTCTTCAGCGTAAACAGGAATGCCGCAGCAATGATTCCTCCGGTGATCGGAGAGACCACCCAACTAAGGGCAATTTTTGCCATCGAGTTCCAGTTTACGATGTCCCAGCCCGCGGCTGCGATGCCTGCTCCCATGACCCCGCCAACAATCGAATGGGTTGTCGACACAGGCGCCCCAAGCCATGTCGCCGCGTTCAGCCAGATTGCAGCGCCAAGCAGCGCACCCATCATGACCCAGACAAAGACGTTGGCATCATTGATCGATGCAGGATCGATAATACCTTTCTTGACGGTCGCCACCACGTCGCCACCGGCTATAATTGCGCCCCCAGCCTCGAAAATCGCGGCAATTGCAATCGCGCCCGTCAAAGAGAGCGCAAAGGAGCCCACGGCCGGCCCGACATTGTTGGCGACATCGTTTGCACCGATGTTGATCGCCATATAGGCCCCGATAACCGCAGCGCCGACCAACAGATAGGCCTGCTCGATATGCGCAAAACTGTTGCCGGTGTAGATCATCACGAGGACGATGAAAATGACGGCGGTGCCGAGACGCCCCACCTCCGACCGGCTGAGATTCGTCGCATTCTCGATTTTCAGATACTCTTTTGCCTGCATGGCTGCCCTCCCTGAACCGTTTGAGGCCACCTGCCATTGGCCTGGACATCTTCTTCGCCCAACCCGAGGTGTCGGTGCATGTGACGTCCAGTCATGCCCCTGTGCCATACACAGGCTATCCAACGATGCACGGCTCGGCTTTGCGTGAGATCAAACTTGCTGTGAAAGAAAGTGAAACCCAGACCGAGACCACCGCCGGTTTCAAATAAAGTCGAACATAAGCTGCAAGATGTTTGATTCAGGCCATCAGCGTAAGAAGAACCCGCATTCTTTGTCTTGGTGGTTTTGTCACAATAACACCTTGAAAAGTTACGAGTTCTGGTGGCTTCGGTTTCATGCGACGAGTTTGAGTAGGTCATCGTTCGCCGCCGCACGTTTTCCCGGCTTGGTCTCTCTAGAAGCCAAGTGTTGTTGGATATTGAAGTGGTTGTAGAGGTCTGCGTGTATCGGCAGAAAGCGTTGAGCGGATTGTGACGATATAATGCGTTGCAATTTCTTTTCGCGGCATCTGACCGGCTGGTGCGCGTTCTCTGCTCTGTTGTTCAGCCGCTTGCCCTTTACGGGACAATGCCAAGCTGATTGTCATTTGATCGACGGAGGCAATTGTGTGACCGGCTGTTTCCGCTGCAATGCCTGTGACAACAGGATTGCCGGGCGACCGATAAAGGGCCACAACCTATGATATGCGAGATAGTTGTCACGAACCGTTCTGCGTGTTGTTGCTCACGTTATATTTTGGGAATTTTTGATTTTGGATATTTCGATCACAGTTGCCCGTTTTGGG
>JAAEOH010000188.1 GCA_024244645.1 Hyphomicrobiales bacterium | reverse complement strand
AGCCGTCTCAGTTCGGATTGCACTCTGCAACTCGAGTGCATGAAGGTGGAATCGCTAGTAATCGTGGATCAGCATGCCACGGTGAATACGTTCCCGGGCCTTGTACACACCGCCCGTCACACCATGGGAGTTGGCTTGACCTGAAGCCGGTGCGCTAACCCTTGGGGGGTAGCCGTCCACGGTCAGGTCAGCGACTGGGGTGAAGTCGTAACAAGGTAGCCGTAGGGGAACCTGCGGCTGGATCACCTCCTTTCTAAGGAAGATGCTGGAGGGTGCCTTCGGTATTGTTCGGTTCCGGGTTTTACCCGGCCGGGCGGTGCGGTTTGGTATTTTTTGGCATCGCCTTAACACGAAGACGCCTGGCACGATGGTGCCGCCGTCTGCGCATCCCTTCCTGTTGGTTCCAGAGATCAGATATCCGGAATCAGGTATCAGAGGTTTGGTGCTTGAGGGGCACGTGACGGCCTTGCCGCGTGTTCCGCGTTTCTGGTTTCTGATGCCTGATGCCTGATCCCTGAGCAGGGCCTGTAGCTCAGTTGGTTAGAGCGCGCGCTTGATAAGCGTGAGGTCGGAAGTTCAAGTCTTCCCAGGCCCACCATTTTGGGCGCTGTGCGGGATCGATCGTGGTGCCGTTGTGCGCCGGGTCGGGAGACCGGGGCCGTAGCTCAGTTGGGAGAGCGCCTGCTTTGCAAGCAGGAGGTCGCCGGTTCGACCCCGGTCGGCTCCACCAGACGACGGATGTCAGAGGTCAGATGACAGAACCCGCGGTGTCGCGGGCGCGGCTTGGGTCGAGGCTGTCATCGCCGCTGCCATGAGCACGACGGCTCTGATATCTGACCTCTGATATTTGGCTTCTGAATTGGAACCGATAGGGACGCCTATTACGGGGGCGGTGTCTCCGTTTTTGTTGATTGACATTGTGAAGGAAGAAGAACACTGACCGCTGCCGTGGTTATGCGGCATGCCGGGTTTGTTGTTGCGGGTGCATGTCCTGTTGTGGGGGTGTATTTGCGGCGGCTGTCGGGCGTGTTGCGGCCATGGTGGAATCAAGCATGAGCGCGCGATCGACCTGTTGTGCGCGGCGGCTGTTGCCACTGCGTGTGACGGGGTGTTCGAGCAAGCGTCTCAAGGGCATTTGGTGGATGCCTTGGCGCCAAGAGGCGATGAAGGACGTAGCACGTTGCGATAAGCTGCGGGGAGCCGCGAGCAGGCGTTGATCCGTGGATTTCCGAATGGGGAAACCCGGCCCTTCGGGGTCATCCGGTGGTGAATGTATAGCCATCGGAGGCGAACCCGGCGAACTGAAACATCTCATTAGCCGGAGGAAAGGACATCAACCGAGACTCCGTTAGTAGTGGCGAGCGAACGCGGACCAGGCCAGTGGTCTATCGATGCCAACCGGAACCGTCTGGAAAGTCGGGCCTGAGCGGGTGACAGCCCCGTACGGGTCATGCATCGATGGATCCTCGAGTAGGGCGGGACACGAGAAATCCTGTCTGAACGTGGGGGGACCACCCTCCAAGCCTAAGTACTCCTTGGCGACCGATAGTGGACAAGTACCGTGAGGGAAAGGTGAAAAGCACCCCGATGAGGGGAGTGAAATAGACCCTGAAACCGAATGCCTACAAGCAGTGGGAGCGGGCTCACCCGAGGTGAGCTGCAGGGATCAGGGATCAGATATCGGGTATCGGAGAATATTTGCGGCCGTTATGGCGGCGCGCTTTCTGATCCCTGATGACTGATCCCTGATCCCTGAGGGTTCGCCTTTGGCGAGCCCGTGACCGCGTACCTTTTGTATAATGGGTCAGCGAGTTGGTCTTACGAGCGAGCTTAAGCCGATAGGTGTAGGCGGAGCGAAAGCGAGTCTTAAGAGGGCGTTATAGTTCGTGGGATCAGACCCGAAACCGGGTGATCTAGCCATGGGCAGGCTGAAGGTGCGGTAACACGCACTGGAGGGCCGAACCCACCGATGTTGAAAAATCGGGGGATGACCTGTGGCTAGGGGTGAAAGGCCAATCAAACCCGGAGATAGCTGGTTCTCCGCGAAATCTATTTAGGTAGAGCGTTGCGTGATGACCTTCGGGGGTAGAGCACTGGATGGGCTAGGGGGGCGCGAGCCTTACCAAACCTAACCAAACTCCGAATACCGAAGAGTCGAGCGTGGCAGACAGACCGTGGGTGCTAAGGTCCATGGTCGAGAGGGAAACAGCCCAGACCGCCAGCTAAGGTCCCCAAGTCGTGGCTAAGTGGGAAAGGATGTGGGAAGGCCAAGACAACCAGGAGGTTGGCTTAGAAGCAGCCATCCTTTAAAGAAAGCGTAACAGCTCACTGGTCTAGTTAAGCCGGCCTGCGCCGAAAATGTATCGGGGCTCAAGCCACGCACCGAAGCTGCGGGTATCAGAGGTCAGTTATCAGGTATCAGGTATCGGATGGAGCCCAAGGGCACATCAATACGCGGGTTTGAGGACTTGGAGGTCTTCCGCCGGGCGTATGCGCTGTCATTGGAGGTCCATCGCGAGAGCCTGAAATTCCCAGAGATAGAGCAACGCGCCGTGGCGGACCAGGTCCGCCGAGCGTCGAAGTCGATCGCCGTGAACGTGGCCGAAGGGTTCGGCAAGCAGCGGTTGTCGGCGGCCGAGTTCAAGCGGTTTTTGATGATCGCGGTCGGCTCGGCCGACGAGATGCGGGTATGGTCGCGGTATTGTTTGGATCTGGGGTATATCGATGAAGGGATGTGGCAGCGTTGGCGCGATGAGTATCAAGCGATCGCCAAGATGCTGCAGGGTTTGCACAGCAAGTCGGGACGGCGCCCGCGTCGTTCTGATCCCTGATACCTGATATCTGGCCTCTGGTGCGGTAGCGGAGCGTTCCGTAGGCCTGTGAAGGTGTGCCGTGAGGCATGCTGGAGGTATCGGAAGTGAGAATGCTGACATGAGTAGCGACAAAGAGTGTGAGAAACACTCTCGCCGCAAGTCCAAGGGTTCCTGCGCAAGGCTAATCCGCGCAGGGTGAGCCGGCCCCTAAGGCGAGGCCGAAAGGCGT
>JAAEOH010000187.1 GCA_024244645.1 Hyphomicrobiales bacterium | reverse complement strand
GTGCGGTCCGGATACGCAACAAGTATCATTGCAGCTGTTTTGTCCCTCGCCGTTCACGCACAGGCATTTGCCGCGGAGCAATATGGACAAGTTGCGCTTATTTCCGATTTTCACTTCAACCCTTTCGATCCGCCAAATCTTGCCGGGGCGCTGGTTATCCGCCCGGTCGAGGAGTGGCCTGAGGAGTTTGCCACGATTGAGCAACAAGCGATGTCCAAATGGGGCAGCGATACCAATCACGCGCTTCTTGCTTCGAGCCTTGAAGCCTTCGCAAAAAATGCCGCGGAAGCCGACTTCGCCATCGTCGTCGGAGATTTCCTTTCCCACAAGTTCGCAAAAAAGGCGGCGGCCGCGCTGGGTGTTGCGTCAACCGACGACAAGGTGCGCTCGCTCGCCGAGAAGACAACCATATTCGTTGCCGACAGCCTGTCTCGTGCGCTGCCGGAAAAGCCAATCATTGTCATGCTTGGCAACAACGATTCCGATTGCGGCGACTACAGAATAACACCTGACGGCGGTTATCTCGCCGCCACCAGGGAAACGGTCCGCCGCCTGGCCGGTTCCGAACTGGTCGCAGCCGATTTCGACAAGACCTATGGCGCCGGCGGATACTACGGGGTTCGACATCCCGCTCTTCCACAAATACAGATCCTGGTAGTCAACGATATCCTCTGGTCGGCGCGATATCGTGACGCCTGCGGCTCCGGCGACGAAGCGGCAGCTGCCAATATGCTCAGCTGGCTGCGTGACAGCATGGAACGCCAACGGGATGCCGGCGGTTCGGTGTGGCTGGTCCACCACATCCCCTGGGGCATTGATCCGCATACTACCGCATACGCGCGCGAGGCAGACTGCGCGGAGCAGGTCGTGCCGTTCCTGCGAGAGCCCTATGCGACGGAATTCCCCAAACTGCTTCGTGAATACGGGTCGACGATCCAGGCAAGTTTCGCCGGCCACATCCACACCGACGATTATCGTCTGCTCACCGACGCGAAATCGCGACCGCTTGTTGCCCAAAAGATCGTTCCGGCGATCAGCCCGATCTACCATCAAAATCCTGGGTTCGACATCGTTGACTATGACCGGAAAACGGGAATGCCAGAAGATTATTCGACATACTATCTTGCTAATCTGGACAGCGCGTCGACCGCCGTGCCGGGCGACTGGCGGTTCGAATACACTTTCACACAGGCTTATGGCCTTGCCAAGTATTCCGCCGAAGATCTTGCCAAATTGATCGAAGCGGTCGATGCCGGCGGGCCCGCCTCTGCGACTTATCGACAGCTCTATGCGCTTGGGCACGAGCAACTGCCGCAGAAGGATCTCCCGGTCTTTGTGTGCGCAATGAAGGAGCTGGAAGCCAACCGCTTCAACGAATGCAGGTGTGGTGGGTAAATTTTCCACCGCACCGAATTACCACAGACCACGATGGCATTCATTGAGAGCGAACTTTCTGCTCTCCACCCGTGAGGTGATAACAAAGCTGATTGAGCGGATCAGTATCGTTTGATTGAAGAGGCACGGGGAACAACACAACAATTGGCTGCCCGAAAGCCGCAGCCTCTGTGGACAGCCGGAAGTAACGCTATCAAGCGTGGGCCGTGCCTCTTCGCGAACAGGATATCAGCCCGCCCATCTACTGTAAATTTCGG
>JAAEOH010000186.1 GCA_024244645.1 Hyphomicrobiales bacterium | reverse complement strand
TAACCAACAGAGCCTTCAACCCCACATCCAGTGCAATTAGCTCAATCCGGGCAACAGGATAGCTCGGATCAAGTGGCACATATGCTCTACCCGCAATGAGGACACCTGTATGGGAGTACGTCTTTCTGTTAGTGGCCTGATGCTCTGATATGCAAGTTTGAGAAGTCCCTACGTACCGTAGATGGATGCAATTGCCTCAGCCGAGTCATTGGTCATAAGCAGCCCCACCGTCGAGTCACCTTCAACCCCCAGTAATTGCATTTGTCTTGCCACCTTCACTGCCATGTTTTGTAACTCGGCATATGAGATAATCCGCTTCAGCCCTCTGTACTCAATCAAGGCTATTGCATTGGGATTTGCCTCGGCTTGATCCAGGAAAAACTCGTGCACCAGCCACCCAGGCTTAGGGCAAGGAGCAGATGTTTTGTTCCACTCCACTAACTGCTTCTGTTGCTCAGCCCGCGTAAGCATGGGAAGGTCCCACACTACCTTGCGCGGGTTTTCCACTGCCATCTCCAGCAGGTTCTTGAAACAATCAAACATCATGACTACGGTGCTT
>JAAEOH010000185.1 GCA_024244645.1 Hyphomicrobiales bacterium | reverse complement strand
GAAGCCTTCAAATTCTAACTGTTCGCGGATACAGTGTGTTTGCATCGGACCCCGTCCATGAACCTGGTAAATCTTTGTTGCAAAAGAATTTTCTCAGATTCTTGGGGCCGATGCACCCATTACTTTGAGAAATCCGGGCTAAACCAGACTTGCTCTAGTTTTCGCGGTGGGCGACGAACAACGCTGCCGAGCGTAAAATCCGGGCCTTGCTTCCGTAGCGATCGAGCAGGTCGGATGCTTCCGCGACAAGACCTTCGAGCTGTCGGCGTGCCCACTCCTGGCCATGCAGTGCCACAAGCGTCGCTTTGCCGTTTTCCGCGTCCTTGCCCGTAGCCTTGCCCATGGCCCCGCTATCGGACGTGACATCAAGCAGATCGTCTGCAAGCTGGAATGCCAACCCGATGGCTTCGCCGAACCGCTTGACGCGTTCCCGGTCCGCGTCGCTGGCGCCCGCCAGTATGGCTCCCGCCTCACAGGAAAAGCGGATCAGCGCTCCGGTCTTCATCGCCTGCAGTGTGATGATGCCGGCTTCGTCGGGCTGTTGCGTTTCTGCCAGAAGGTCGAGTGCCTGTCCGCCAGCCATGCCACCAAGCCCCGCGGCGCGGGCCAGTTCCAGCACAAGTTCCGATTTGCGCTCGGCACCGAGCTCGGTTTCAGGCGCAGTAATAATCTCGAACGCCATTGTAAAAAGGGCATCACCGGCCAGAACAGCCGTCGCCTCGTCAAAGGCGATATGAACCGTCGGCATCCCGCGGCGCAGATCGCCATCATCCATGGCAGGCAGATCGTCGTGAATGAGGGAATAACAGTGAATGCATTCGACAGCCGCCGCCACCCGCAGAGCCGCCTCGGGATGTGCCCCAAGCAGCGCGGCAGTCTCCAGCACAAAAAACGGCCGCAGCCGTTTGCCGCCATTCAGGGCGCCATGACGCATTGCCGCAAGCAGGTGGCCGGGCCGAGCTATCTCGTTGTCACGCAGGCGCGCGTCGAGTATTTCCGCGAGCGCGCTCTCGACCTGCATCGCGCGTTCGTATAGCCGCTGGGCAAATTCGTCTGTATCACCGGACATGTGCCCTCATCGCACGATGTGCTTGCGACGGCAATGGTTTGATTGCAGTGCAATATTTTCTTCAGCGATGAAGCCAAGAAGGTTCAATTTGGGACAATGCTGCTTTATTGAGGGTGACGCGATCTGAAATCCGGGGATGTTTTGGCGCAAAAGAAAAAGAAACGAAGTAAAAAGCCGCGCAGTGGCCGTGTGCGGCGTCTTCTGCTGCGCACCGTCACTATTGTTGTGGCGCTGCCGTTCGTTCTGATGTTTTTATACATAGTTCCGTTTGTGCATCCGGTATCCACAATGATGCTGCGTGATGTGTTGGTGCTGCGCGGTTACGAGCGGCAATGGGTGAATTTCGACGATATCGCTCCAGCGCTGGTGCAATCAGTGCTGATGTCGGAGGACGGCCGTTACTGCTTGCATGACGGTGTCGACTGGGGTGCGCTCAATCTGGTGATCGACGAGGCGCTCGAAGGAGAGCGTTCGCGCGGCGCAAGCACCATTCCGATGCAGGCGGTCAAGAACCTGTTCTTGTGGTCGAGCAGATCCTATATCCGAAAGGTTCTGGAGGTGCCGCTTGCAATTGCCGCCGATACGATCTGGTCGAAGAAACGGTTGATGGAAATATACCTCAACGTTGCCGAATGGGCACCGGGTGTTTACGGCATTGAGGCAGCTTCGCAATATTATTACGGCATACCAGCGGCCAAGCTGTCGCGGCGCAGGGCCGCATATCTTGCAGTGACGCTGCCCAACCCGTATCTGCGCAATCCTGTCAGGCCATCAAAGGGGCTTGTGCGCCTTGCCAGAATTGTCGAACGCCGCGCGCATCAGTCGGGCGCATACATCAAATGTCTTTATGAATAGGTGCAGTTCTTTTTGTTGGAACTGCTTGTGTATTGGACATAAGAGCTGAGTTTGTGAAGGTGTCAGTGGACATGCAAAAATCGCAGGTAAAGAGAGACATCCGCGGCTATTCGGGCGAAGGAAAGTCAGGCCCTCCGCCGCATGTCGGCATTCGTTTCGACGAAACAGGCCGGTTTCTGCGCGAACGCGGCAATACGATTGTCAGCCACGTGGTTGCCGGCTCGCGATCACAGGACGCGCTGCTTGAGATCCGCGATCGCATGATGGCGCTGCCCCATGCCGATCACTTTGCCTTCACGGCGCCCGGCAGCCTGCACATGACCCTTGCCCAGGGCGTATTGGAGACGCGGCGCAAAGAGCGATACTGGCCTCAGGGTTTTGACCTCGGAGCGCCGGTTGATGACATCACCGCAACCTATATGGAGCGGTTTGCCGGATTTCCGGACCATGGCGGCTTTAATGTGCGTGTCGATGCGATGACGCCGCTTGGTCTTGTCGTCTGTGGCGCGACAGACGAGGACGAAGATACAATGCGGCGATGGCGCGACGAGGTGTGTGAACCGTTCGGCTATCGCCATCCCGATCACGATGCCTACGAGTTTCATATTACAATCGCCTATCTGGCAAAATGGCTGCCGCCGGAAGCGGTGAACCTGTATGAGGTGGCGCTTGAAGAGATGCTGGACCACCTGGACCGGACCAATCCGCTGCTGGAACTGGATCAGCCGGCCCTTTGCAGCTTCGAAGACATGAACCATTTCGAGCTGCTGCTCTATTTGCGTTAATCACGGATCGAGCAGCGGCGAAAAGGCAGGGAGCAGGAAACAATGAGCGAATTGATCCTTTATATCGGCAACAAGAATTATTCATCCTGGTCGTTCCGACCATGGTTTGCCATGCGGGCACTCGGTATCGACTTCAGGGAAGAATTGGTTCCCTTCGACACGGAGGCGGGCAATCCGGCATTCGCGGATTTTTCACCGACAAACAAAGTCCCCGTTCTCCAACATGGCGCGCACACGATCTGGGAATCGCTGGCGATCCTCGAATATCTCAATGATCTGTTCTACGAAATTCATGTATGGCCGCACGAACACGATCACCGCGCCCATGCACGGTCAATCTGCTGCGAGATGCTCAGCGGCTTTTCCGCCCTGCGCAACGAGTGCCCGATGAATATGCGGCGGACACCGGCCGCGCTCGCGGTGTCCGATGCCGCAAGGAAGGATGTAAAACGGATCGAAACCGTCTGGCAGGATTGTCTTGAACGCTATAGCGGCCCGTTTCTCTTCGGTCACCTTTCAGCCGCAGACGCCATGTTTGCACCGGTGGTCAACCGGCTTGAGGTTTATGGCCTTACGGAAAATCCCGTTGTGCGATCCTACATGGATCATATGAAGGACCAACCCGCGTGGCAGGAATGGGAGGCTGCCGGACTGGCGGAATCGTGGATCGTTGACGAAGATGAGGTTTGATCGGCGGCAATTTGACGCTTTTGAACCGCTGGAGCCGAACATTTGGCAAAAAAAACTGCGCGGGTGCTGGTCAAAAGACCAATAGCCATGTATAAGCCCGCGCAATTTCCGAGATTGACACGTGTCCTTTTCGGCCTCAGACCGGCCGCTGAACACATATTGCCCGCGAGTGGAGTAGACCCATGGCTGTACCAAAAAGTAAAATAACCCGCTCGAAGCGCGGCATGCGCCGCTCGACCGATGCGCTCAAGGCTCCCACCTATGTGGAAGACAAGAATTCAGGCGAACTGCGCCGTCCGCACCATATCGATCTGAAGACCGGCATGTACCGTGGACGTCAGGTTCTGACCAACAAAGAAAACGCTTAACAGCGACAGAAATAGTCTGATCTTTAAATGGCCGGCTGCAAATGCCGGCCTTTTTTTGTTTGCCGGGTGATGTTGCCATCCGCTCGCCCGTATTTACTGATAATGGGAATTAACCGACAATACATAACGGATCATCAACGGTGTAATTCTGTGTTATGCCGATGGAAACAAGTTGCGGATGGGGGCAATAAGACAAAATGCTGGCGGCTATTCCTTTAATGATCATTCCGCTTATTTTCTACAATGTTCTGATCTTTGGTCCGTTCGATGGATCCGGTGTGGCGATGCTCTCGATGGAAATGTTCAGCGTCGCCATGGTGTCGGGCGCCGTCTGGTCGATGGAGCTTGGCGATCTGGTGATCGTCACCGCTCTGTTTTTCCTGTTCTTCGAAGTCATCAAGGCAACGCGCACCGGCAGCTGGTCGGTGATCGATCACCTGCTTTCCACGCTGGTATTCATTGCGTTTCTGGTTGAGTTTCTGCTGGTCACGGACGCCGCTACGGATGTTTTCTTCATCCTCGCGGTAGTCGCATTTGTCGATCTGATCGCCGGCTTCTCGGTGTCGATAAAATCTGCCGGACGCGACGTATCTATCGGACTTTGAATGGATGCATTGCGCCGCGATCAGATGATTCTATTCGAGCATCACAGCTCGCTCTAGTTCTGCGCGAGGGCCGTTTCCGCAAGCTTGACCCAAAAGGTGACACCGTGCGGGATGACCTCATCATTGAAGTCATATTCGGGATGGTGAAGAGAAGCCGTATCGCCGTTGCCAATGAATATGAACGATCCAGGCCGAGCTTCCAGCATGAAAGAAAAATCTTCGCCGCCCATGGTCGGTGCCGCATCGGATTCCACCTTGTCCGCACCAGCGATTTCACTCGCAACCTCAATTGCGAAATCCGTCTGATCCGTGTGGTTGAACGTCACGGGATAGCCGCGATGGTAGTCGATGGACGCTTCGGCATTGTGAGCATCGGCGATGTTGTGAACGATCTGTGCAATTCGCGTTTCGGCCATCGCCCTTACATCTGGATCGAGCGCGCGCACCGTGCCGGCGAGCTCGGCAACTTCCGGGATCACATTGTAGGCGGTTCCGGCGTTGAACTTTGTCACCGAAACGACGATCGATTCCAGCGGGTTGGCGTTGCGTGACGCAATGAGCTGCATGCCGGAGACGATCTGGGCACCGATGGTGATTGGATCTATCGTCTGATAGGGCATGGCCGCGTGACCACCGCGTCCGCGGATCTTGATGGTGAATTCGTCGGTAGCCGCCATGATTGCACCGGTGCGCGTGGCAAATTCACCGACGGCAAGGCCCGGCATATTGTGCATGCCGAACACTTCTTCAATGCCGAAACGCTCCATCAGGCCGTCCTTGACCATCTCGTCGCCACCGGCACCGCCCTCTTCGGCTGGCTGGAATATCACCGCGACCGCACCGTCGAAATTGCGGGATTCGGTCAGATATTTTGCGGCGCCAAGAAGCATCGCAGTGTGACCGTCATGGCCGCAGGCGTGCATTTTGCCTTTCGTCGTCGAGGACCAGGGTTTGCCGGTCGTCTCGTTGATCGGCAAAGCGTCCATGTCGGCGCGCAGTCCGATGACGCGACTTGAATCGCCGTTGCGCCCCTTGATCAGGCCGACGACACCCGTTCGACCGAGACCGGTCACCACATCGTCGCAACCGAATTCCTTCAGCTTTCCTTCCACAAATCCAGCCGTTTCATGCACATCGAACAGCAGTTCCGGATGGGTGTGGAGGTGCCGGCGCCATTCGGTGATCTCTGCCTGCAACTCGGCAGCGCGGTTCAGTATTGGCATTAAGTATACCTCATTATCTTTTTTTGGACGTTCTGGATGTATGGCATATAAGGCAGGTTTCCGGTACATACAATTTGTGTTCCGTTGTCCGCCGGAGTTCAATCCTGCCCATGCGCCGAAATATACGTCTTTCCGCAATCGTTTCCGCAGCATTCGTGTTTGCGTTGCTTTCTGCTGCCGTAGCCCACAGCGCCGGTCCGACCATTGTTGTCGACGTGAATTCCGGCAAAGTGCTTGAACACAGGGATGCGTTCAAGCGCTGGTATCCGGCTTCGTTGACAAAGCTAATGACCGCCTATGTGGTGTTTCGACAGGTCAGAGCCGGCAAATTGACGATGCAGTCGCCGGTAACGATCAGCAACAATGCCGCCAAGGCGCCGCCCAGCAAGATGTATTTCAAAGTGGGCTCGCAGCTTACGCTCGACAATGCGATGAAGATCATACTGGTGAAATCAGCCAATGACGTGTCGGTGGCGATTGCCGAAACGGTTGCCGGAAGCCACGAACAGTTCGTTGCCATGATGAATGCCGAAGCCGTCCGGCTCGGGATGACGGATTCGCGTTTCATCAACGCCAACGGCCTGCCTGGCGGCGGGCAAAGAACAACGGCCCGGGATATGGCGCTTCTGGGCGTTGCACTGAAACGCGAGTTTCCGCAATACGGTCATTACTTTTCGCTCGAAGCAATCAGTACAGGTAAAAAAACCTATACAAACTACAATATCCTCATCGGCCGGTTCCCGGGCGCCAATGGAATGAAAACCGGCTTTATCTGCGCATCCGGTTTCAATCAGGTTTCTTCGGCCACCCGCAACGGCAGGACGGTTGTCTCAGTTGTGCTGGGCGCAAAGGATCAGGAGGAGCGGGCGGTCGAATCGGCCCGTCTGCTGCACAAGGGTCTGAAGACGCCGGGGCTGGCAAGAAAGTCGATCTATTCCATGCGCCCGTACGGCAAAAACCGGCTGGAGATCGCCAACCTCAGGCCGGTGGTGTGCACCAAGGAGGCGCGTCAGGCGCGTTATGGGGGCAGAGATGTCGAGGGTCGCATGAAGCTGGCGTCCCCTCATATCAAGCCGCTAGGCAGAAAAGCGAAGGCCGTTCGTGTCGGCCTGACCGGTCGTATCCCGGCGGCTCTTGCAGCAGCAGGCAAGATTCCGGTGCCCAAACCACGACCCAATCTGTAACGCGCATGATCCCGCAAGACCCAATTCCCGTTTCCGTGCTGACCGGGTTCCTGGGATCCGGCAAGACGACGCTTTTGAACCGGCTCCTGAAGGACCCGGAGCTGCACGATACGGCTGTTATCATCAATGAATTCGGTGATATCGGCATCGACCACCTGCTGGTGGAGCAGTCCAGCGACGGGGTTATCGAATTGTCCGACGGTTGCCTTTGCTGCACCATCCGCGGCGAACTGGTGGACACACTTGCCGATCTCGTTGACCGGCTGCAGACCGGACGCATCAAGGCGCTAGAAAGGGTGGTGATCGAAACCACCGGTCTTGCCGATCCGGCACCGGTGCTTCACGCGGTCATGGGCCATCCGGTGCTGATGCAGAATTTCCGGCTCGACGGCGTGATCGCCGCAGTTGATGCCGTGAACGGCGAAAGCACGCTCGACAATCACGAGGAAGCGGTCAAACAGGTCGCTGTCGCGGACAGGATTGTTCTGACCAAGACGGACCTTATCGATCCTGCTTCAAAGGATTTTGCCCGGTTTACGGTGCGGCTGATGCGCATCAATCCGGGTGCACCGCAAATATCGTCGCATGAAGAAGACGCGATCGTCGGGCTGCTGTTCGAATGTGGGCTGTACGACCCGTCAACCAAAACCGCCGATGTCGCCCGGTGGCTGAGGGATGAGGCCTATGCGGACGACCACGATCACGGACGCGATGTCAATCGGCACGATTCACGTATTCGCGCATTCACGCTGGTGGAAGAAAAGCCCATCGATCCGGGTGCGCTGGAGATGTTCATCGACCTGTTGCGCTCTAGCCGGAGCGAACAGCTTCTGCGCATGAAGGGGATCGTCAAGCTGTCCGACGATCCGGACCGGCCGGTCGTGGTTCACGGTGTGCAGTCGATATTCCATCCGCCGGCGCGTCTTGCCGAATGGCCGGACGATGACCACCGTTCGCGGCTTGTTGTGATTACTCGCGACCTCGATCAGGATTATGTGAGGCGCTTGTTTCTGGCCTTTACCGGCCACCCGCAGATCGACACGCCCGACCGGGATGCTGTGGAAAACAACCCGCTTTCAATTCCCGGCTTCAAACCCTGATGCCGCGTTTGGGCTATGCGTTCGGGCGACCCTTTTCAATAAGGAAGCGATGGCCGCATTTGACGCTTTGCGTCTCGACCAGCCTGTGGCCGTCTTCGGTGCAGAAATGAGGAATGTCGACAACGGCTAGCGGGTCGCTGGTTTCAACCCAGATGTGCGTACCTGGTTCTAGCGCTGCCATGCGTTTTTTGGTCTTTAGCACCGGAAGGGGACATTTCAGGCCGCGCAAATCATAGAACACGGCCGTGCTGTATTCGTCCATGCGGGCTACCAGACCCTCCACCAGGACTTTTTCTTGCGTGGCTGCTTTGCGCCTGCGCCAGAAGGCTCGGCAGGCGAAGGCGTGGGTATTGCAATCGAAGCGGTTGTGTCTGCAGGCGGCAGCGGCGCCGGGGCAACGGATGCCGGAGCCGTCGGTTCAGGAGCCGTAGATGGCAGTGGCTGACGCGCCGACACGGCTTTTTGCTCAATGTTGCTTTGCTGGTCCGGCTTTTTGGGCGCGATCAAGGTTGCGATGGCCGGTGTTTTAAGCGGCTTTTCGAGTTCCTTCACCGCCTTTTCGAATTCGGCGTCATATTTCCTTTTATGCGCGGAATAGGCAAGCTGAAGCGATTGTGGCGCGGCCGATGGCGGGCAGGCACGTCTCGGGTGGAATTCTCCGTCCTCTTCTTCAGCGACCTGGTTGAAAACATATCTGCCTTCGCACACATCGATTTTCGGCGGCTTTTTGGTCAGTTCGAAATGATCGTAACCGACTTTCAGCATCTGCCAGTATTCATAATGGTTGCTGTCGCGATGGGCCGCCATGTTGTCGGCTGTCATGCGGAACGGATAGGCCTGGACCTGAAATGCCGTCTGGCCGCCGCGGAATGCTTCGCGCGCAAAGGCGTAAATCTCGATCACCTGTTCATCGGTCATCGAATAACAGCCGGCCGAAGAGCAGGCACCATGCACCATCAGATTGCTGCCAGTGCGATTGTGAGCGCGGTCAAACCTGTTCGGGTAACCCATGTTGAAGGACAAATAGTAGCTGGAATTGGGATTCATCTGGTGGGGCTTGATGTCGTAGTAGCCCTCTGGCGCCTGGCGGTCGCCCTCCTTGAATTTCGGTCCGAGCTGACCTGACCACTTGCAGATCTCGTATTCCTTGACCAGCGCGTAGCGACCGGTTCCCTTGGCCTTCCAGACCTCGAGAATACCTTCCTGCTTGAAAATGCGCATCATGACCGGCGCGCGAACACGCTGATCATGGGCTTTCATCTTGTTGACCAGCTTCGTCGGGAGTTTGTATTCCGCCCTGTTGTCGACGGACTCAAGAATGTCCTGACAACCGGTCAGCGCCAATGCCAGTCCGGAGACCACAATCGCTGTTTTCCAGCCAATCAAACGCACGGTGCCCCTTTCCATCTGCTTGGTGCAAGCGATCCTGCCGGCCGCCGGCAGTATTGTGATCGCGATTCCAGTCCCGTTTTTCCTGCGGGTGACAGACCACCGCAGAATGAAACACTTCAAGTCGCCAAAAATATGACGTAGATGTTTCCGAATTCTTTACCACAAACACGAATTTACGTGACTTCACAAATTTGTAACTGCAATTGGCCGTTCGACAGCGCTGATTTGCCTGAGTTTAAAGATTGCGGCCCATTTCCAGGAACTTCTTGCGCCGGTTCTTGCGAAGCGTGTCGCCGTCTTCGGACTGGAGATCGGCCAGTCCCGCGGCAATTGCATCGCCGGTTGCGTTGATTGTCGCGTCCGGGTCACGATGCGCGCCGCCAACCGGCTCGTCGATAATATCGTCGATAACACCGAGGTTCTTGAGGTCCTGCGCGGTGATTTTCATGTTGGCGGCGGCATCCTTCGCACGTGTGGCATCGCGCCACAGGATCGAGGCCGCTCCCTCCGGGGAGATCACGCTGTAGATTGCGTGTTCCAGCATGTAGATCCGGTTGCCGGTGGCTATCGCGATCGCTCCGCCGGAGCCGCCTTCACCGATGACAACCGAAATGATCGGAATTTTCACATTGAGGCACATTTCCGTCGAGCGTGCGATGGCTTCGGCCTGACCCCGTTCCTCAGCGCCGACACCGGGATAGGCGCCCGATGTGTCGATCAGCGTAATGACGGGCAATGCGAACCGGTCGGCCATTTCCAGAATGCGCACGGCTTTGCGGTAGCCCTCCGGCCGGGCACTGCCGAAATTGTGGCGGATGCGGGATTTGGTATCGTTGCCCTTTTCCTGGCCGATAATGGCAACACCCTGTCCCCGGAACCGGCCGAGCCCGGCTTGGATTGCCTCGTCATTGGAGAATTTTCTGTCGCCGGCCAGGGGCGTGAATTCGTCAAACAGCACTGCCGCGTAGTCGCAGAAATGCGGGCGCGCCGGATGGCGGGCAACCTGCGTTTTTTGCCAGGGCGTCAGTTTTGAATACAGTTCGGCGAGGACGTCCTTCGCCTTTGCTTCCAGCTTCTCGATTTCGGCGGCTGTGTCGATGATCTCATCTTCACCGGCCAGCTTCTTGAGCTCGTGAACTTTGCCTTCGATGTCGGATAGCGGTTTTTCGAAGTCGAGATAATTCAGCATATAATTTTGATCTCGGGCTGTTTGTCGGGCGCATTTAATATTCTGGCTAAGAGCCATTGCTCCGCAAAGCAAGCAAAAACCTGATTTGGTGCGTTCTATGTGCCCTTTTTCTGCGCAATTGCAAGAGGGTGGTGGTCGCTGACGAGCCGGTGAAGCCGCTCCTCCAGGATGTGTGTATAGATCTGCGTGGTCGAGATATCGGAGTGACCCAGCAGCTCCTGGACAACACGCAGGTCGGCCCCGTTCTCAAGCAGGTGGCTCGCAAAAGCGTGGCGAAGAACATGTGGCGAAAGAGTTTTGGCCGGCAGGCCTGAGCGTGCTGCTAGACCTTTCAACTCGCGCGCAAAAACCTGGCGGGGCAGATGTCCGCTCGCGGAGCGAGAGGGGAAAAGAAAGGGCGAACCTTCGTCGTCTTGGGTTTTCGACAGGACAGCGACATAGCGCATCAACGCTTCGCGTGATGCTGATGACAGGGGAACGAGGCGCTCCTTGTTGCCTTTGCCCTTGATGATGAGAAAACGATGATCGTCCTGGGATGCAACGGAAGCCGGCAGGCCGACAAGTTCCGACACCCGCATTCCGGTGGCGTAGAGCAGTTCGATGAGCGTCAGAAGCCTCAGGCGCTGCAACTGCCCGGCATCCTCCGGACCGGCATCGTCGGCTTCGCTTCTGGCGCGGTCGATCAGCGCGGTGACATTATCCATGCTCAGTGTTTTGGGAAGCGACCGGCGTTTTTTGGGTGAATCGAGCACGCCCGTCGGATCGTCACCGCGCATGCCCTCGGCATACAAAAACCGGTAGAACTGGCGCAGTGCAGACAGTCGCCTTGCCTGAGAACTGGCAGCAAAGCCGCGCCCGGTGACATCGGAGAGATAGCGGCGCAGCGCATCGCTTGTCGCTGCGGTCAGGCTGGATCCGCCGCCGCGCAGGAATGCATGCGCGTCTTCCAGATCGTTGCGGTAGGATGTCAGCGTGTTGGCGGCCGCGCCCCGTTCCGCACTCATCATTTCAAGAAAGGCCTCAAGGTGGGCGAGGCTCAAATCAGCCATGGCATCTCACTTTGGGCAACAAAGCGGCAAATTCAGCGCGGATTGACCCTTTCAGTCGGAATCTTGACCGTGATTTCGCGCGGCGTCGGATCGACATAGGTCGTCAACGCATACATCGCGCCATAGACAAGGCCGACTATAACCGCACAAAAAACAAGAAACCGGATCAGGGACGGCATGCGTCATTCCACTGGTTCGAAATCATCTGCTCTCTTATGGGCGAGGCTCGGAGCTGTTGCAAGACCGGATTTGAACTGTTCAGTGCTGGCAACGGCAAGGCATTGTCGGTGTGCTGCTGCTTGACGGCGCTGGAACATTTGTTGATACCCATGGGGCAGAACATGGAACCGGCTGAATGAAGACCCGAGCAATCGATCCGGCGCCGCCAAGTGCAGGTGAAGCGCGCGCGTGCCTTGGCAAAAGGGCGATTGTTTTTGTCGGGTTGATGGGCGCAGGCAAGTCGGTCATCGGCAAAATGACGGCTGCCACCCTGCAAATTCCGTTTATCGATTCCGACCAGGAGATCGAAAAAGTTTCGCGCATGTCGATCGCCGATCTCTTTTCCAGCTATGGAGAGGAAGAGTTTCGTGCGCTGGAAGCGCGGGTCATCCGACGCCTGCTGCGCGGAGGACCGTTGGTGCTTTCTACTGGTGGCGGTGCATTCATGCAGGAACCCGTGCGCGCCAATATCAAGCGGCGGGGTCTTTCCGTGTGGTTGAAGGCCGACCTCGAGGTGCTGTGGGACAGGGTAAAACGACGTGGTCACCGGCCACTGCTGAAGTCCAGGGATCCGAAGGGCACGCTGTCGGCGCTTCTCGACAGCCGGTATCCGGTCTATTCGCAGGCCGACCTCATTATCCAGTCGCGCGATGTTCCAAAGGAAACCATCGTCGAAGAGGTGATCGAGGCCATCAATGCGGCCGGGCCAGATCCGTCCGCGACCAACGAAAAGGGCAAGATGCATGAACGCTAGCGATGCTGCACAGGACGACGCCTGCGTCAGGGTCGAACTTGGCGAACGCTCCTACGATATCCTGATCGGGCCGGGACAGATCAAAGCGGCGGGCGCGCAAATAGCCGCGCGACTGCCGGGTATTCGTGTGGCCATTGTCAGCGATGAGACGGTTGCCGACCTGCACTTGCCGGCCCTTCAGGAAAGCCTGTCGGCTGCCGGTATCGGCCACACCACCGTCGTTCTTCCCGCCGGCGAAAAGACAAAGAGCTACAATCATCTGATAGAAACCACAGAAGCCGTTCTTGCCGCCCGGCTTGAACGCGGCGATGCGGTTGTTGCACTCGGCGGCGGTGTGATCGGCGATCTTGCCGGATTTGTATCCGGGATCGTGCGCCGGGGCATGCGCTTTGTGCAGGTGCCGACGTCGCTGCTGGCACAGGTGGATTCCTCCGTCGGCGGTAAGACCGGCATCAATTCCGGCCACGGCAAGAACCTGATCGGTGTGTTTCATCAACCCTCACTTGTTCTGGCGGACACCGATGTTCTCGATACGCTTTCGCCGCGGGAATTTCGTGCCGGCTATGCGGAAGTCGCCAAATACGGACTGATCGACCAACCGGAATTCTTTACCTGGCTTGAAGACAATTGGCGCGCGGTCTTTGTTGGCGGTGGTGCACGTATTCAGGCCATTGCCACAAGCTGCCAGGCAAAGGCCGATGTCGTTGCAGCGGATGAGCTTGAAAACGGAAGGCGGGCGCTGCTCAATCTGGGTCACACATTCGGCCACGCGCTGGAAGCGGCCACCGGCTACGACGGATCAAGGCTTGTCCATGGCGAAGGGGTCGCCATCGGCATGGTCCTGGCGCACGAATTTTCGGCCCGCATGAACCTTGCGAGCCCCGATGATGCGCGTCGGGTTGCGTCGCATCTGCGGGCAGTCGGTTTACCAACAAAATTGAGTGATATTGACGGCGACCTGCCGACACCCGATATATTGATGCAGCACATTGCGCAGGACAAAAAGGTCAAGAGGGGAGAACTGACCTTCATTCTGACGCGGGGCATTGGGCAATCATTCATCGCCGATGATGTGCCGTCCTCTGAAGTTCTCGGGTTTTTGAAGGAAAAACACGAACGATGATCGCCGAATACTGGCTGGTAATTCTTATCATAATCGGCCTGATAGTCCTTTCAGGCTTTTTTTCCGGATCGGAAACGGCTTTGACGGCTGCATCGCGGGCGCGCATGCACCAGCTCGAAGCACACGGTCAGAAAAAGGCCGGCCTCGTTGCGCGGCTGATCGACCGCCGCGACCGGCTGATCGGGGCGCTGCTGATCGGCAACAACCTGGTCAATATCCTGGCCTCTTCGCTTGCCACCAGTGTGTTTCTTGGCCTGTTCGGAGAGGCGGGCGTTGCCTATGCAACGCTTGCCATGACGGTTCTGCTGGTCATTTTCTCCGAAGTGCTGCCGAAGAGCTGGGCCATATCGTCGCCCGACCGGTTTGCCATGAGCGTTGCGCCGATCGTGCGGATATTCGTCGTCGTGGTCGGTCCCGTGTCGACAGCGGTCAACGCCATCGTGCGCCGGCTGCTTGGCCTGCTCGGCATTACGCTGTCGACGGAAAGCTCCATGCTTTCGGCGCATGAGGAATTGCGCGGTGCCGTGGCGCTGCTGCACCGCGAAGGCTCGGTTATCAAAGCCGACAGGGACCGGCTGGGCGGCGTGCTCGATCTCGGCGAGCTGGAAGTCTCCGACATCATGGTGCATCGCACGACCATGCGCATGATCAATGCGGACGAAGATGCGGAAGTCGCGGTCAAACAAATCCTCGAAAGCCCCTATACCCGTATGCCTGTGTGGCGCGGCGAAACAGAGAATATCATTGGCGTCATCCACGCCAAGGATGTGCTCAGGGCACTGGCCGGCAGCGGCGGCGACCGCCAGACGGTCGATATCGTCAAAACGGCTCAAAAGCCGTGGTTCGTGCCGGACACGACAAACCTCAAGGACCAGCTCAACGCGTTTTTGCGGCGCAAGGCGCACATCGCCATCGTGGTCGACGAATATGGCGAGGTGGAAGGGCTGGTGACGCTTGAGGACATTCTGGAGGAAATCGTCGGCGATATTGCCGACGAGCACGATATCGACATTCAGGGCGTGCGCCAGGAAGCGGACGGTTCTGTGGTGGTCGACGGCAGCGTGCCGATCCGCGACCTCAACCGGGCAATGGACTGGAACCTCCCGGACGAAGAGGCAACGACGGTTGCCGGGCTTGTTATCCACGAATCACAGATCATTCCGGAAGAGCGTCAGGCCTTCACCTATCACGGCATGCGCTTCATCGTTATGAAAAGGGTGAAAAACCGCATTACACAGCTGCGCGTCCGTCCGGTTGCCGCCGAACGCGGTTGATTCCGGATCACACCAGATGATGGGGTTACCAGCGTACTGTTTCGTCCGGTGCTGCCGGTTCGATGGCAAGTGCGTGCACTGCACCGGCCAGTTCCTCGCTCAACAGTTCGTTGATTGCCCGGTGCCTTGCAATGCGGGACATGCTGGCAAATTTCGAAGAGACAATGCGAATCCTGAAATGGGTTTCGCCGGTTCCGTCGAAGCTTTCCTGGTGACCTGCGTGCATGCTGCTTTCATTGATGACGTCAAGGCGATCGGGTGAAAATGCATCATAAAGTTTTTTTGTCATGCGTTTCGCAATTGGACCGATTTGTTCTGTCATGACAGCGCATTCCTGCTATGGTATTGCGCCCCGGGCCGAGGCGGGACGAGATAGTCATTCGTTTATTCGGCCTGACCTCGATAATAGGGCTAATTGCGACAAGTCAATCCTTGTCGCGTTGCCGGCACACATCATAATTGAGCACATGAAACTGGATTCGAAATATTTTGACAGCATCCGGTCGTCCAAGAAAAAGGGCAAGGGTGGCGCGAAACCAAGGCAGGAGGCGCCGACCTGCCAGTGGGACGGCTGTGAAAAGAAGGGTGAATTCCGCGCCCCTGTGGGCCGCGATGCGGAAGGCAAGTATTTCATGTTCTGCACCGAGCATGTGCGGGAGTACAACAAGGGCTACAACTATTTTTCCGGACTTTCAGACGGCGAAATCGCCCGCTACCAGAAAGAAGCACTCACCGGCCACCGGCCGACATGGACCGTGGGGGTCAACAAGTCCTCAACCGCCAAGGCCAATCCTGCACAGTCGCAAGCACGATCGGGGAGCGCAGCGTCCTACGCCAATATGCGCGATCCCTTCCGCCTGTTCGAGGAACGCAATTCAGGCCGGCCGCAACCGCGCAAGCGCAAGCTGAAGGCTTTGGAAGCCAAGGCATTAGACACAATGGGTCTTGCCGCAAATGCAACATCGGATGATATAAAGACCCGCTATAAAGAGCTGGTAAAACAGCATCACCCGGATGCAAATGGTGGCGATCGCGGCTCGGAAGACAGATTTCGAGAAGTGATTCAGGCCTACCAATTGTTAAAACAGTCCGGTTTCTGCTAGACGATGCCTGCAAATAGTCAATTCACCGACAATTCGGTTGCAAAGGAACGTAAGACGGCCGGAAACAAAGGCCGCGTTGGAGACATGATGAACAAGATTGACCTCGATATTTCCAATCTGCCGGACACGACCGTTTCGGTTCGTGAAGCATTTGATATCGATAGTGATCTGAAGGTTCCTGCCTATTCGCAGGCCGATGCCTATGTGCCGGATCTGGACCCGGATTACCTTTTCGACCGCGATACCACACTGGCGATCCTCGCCGGCTTTGCGCACAACCGGCGCGTCATGGTTTCCGGTTACCACGGAACCGGAAAATCCACCCATATCGAACAGGTTGCGACGCGGCTTAACTGGCCCTGTGTGCGTGTCAATCTCGACAGCCATGTCAGCCGTATCGATCTCGTCGGCAAGGATGCCATCGTTCTTCAGGACGGCCAGCAGGTCACCGAGTTCAAGGACGGCATTTTGCCATGGGCCTATCAGCACAATGTTGCGCTCTGCTTTGACGAATACGACGCCGGCCGGCCAGATGTGATGTTCGTTATCCAGCGGGTTCTGGAATCATCGGGGCGCCTGACGCTTCTCGATCAGAGCCGGGTCATTCGCCCGCATCCGGCGTTCCGCCTGTTTGCCACGGCAAATACTGTCGGCCTTGGCGATACGACCGGCCTTTATCACGGCACGCAGCAAATCAACCAGGCGCAGATGGACCGCTGGTCGATCGTCACGACGCTCAACTACCTGCCGCACGACAATGAAGTGAATATCGTTCTCGCCAAGGTCAAGAGCTTCGACAACGAGGAAGGTCGTGACACGGTTTCCAAGATGGTGCGTGTCGCCGATATGACCCGGGCGGCTTTCATCAACGGCGATCTTTCGACCGTGATGAGCCCGCGGACGGTGATTACCTGGGCCGAGAATACCGAGATATTCGGCGATATCGCCTTTGCCTTCCAGCTCACCTTTCTCAACAAGTGCGACGAGTTGGAACGTTCGCTGGTTGCCGAGCAGTATCAGCGCGCCTTTGGCGAAGAGCTCAAGGACAGTGCCGCCAATATCGTTCTGGACTCCTAGGGCATCATGTCTGGTCGCGGAGACAATTCCAGGGCGGCATCCCGCCCGCCGGTCGATTCAGAGCCGTTCAAACGCGCCCTGACCGGCTGCGTGCGGTCGATTGCCAACGATCACGAACTGGAAGTCGTCTTCGCCAATGACCGACCGGGGCTGGCCGGAGAGCGTGCCCGCCTGCCGGACCTGCCGAAACGTCCGACCCGCGCCGATGTTCTTGTCACACGCGGTGTTGGCGATTCACTGGCCCTTCGCAAAGCCTGCCACGAGCCGGCAATCCACAGCGCCATGTCGCCGCAGGGTGACGATGCCCGCGAAATATTCGATGCGGTCGAACAGGCGCGCGTCGAGGCCATCGGCTCGAACCGCATGGCCGGCGTTGCCGACAATCTGACGGCGGTGCTTTCCGACCGCTTTGCAAAAGCCGGCTACCGCAACATCTCAGACCGCTCTCAGGCGCCGCTTCACGAGGCGCTTTCGCTGATGGTCCGGCAAAAACTCACCGGCCAGGCACCACCAGAAAATGCCGGACCACTGCTTGATCTGTGGCGCGAGTGGATCGAGGAAAAGGCCGGATCTGACCTGGAACATCTGGGCGAGGCTCTCGAGGACCAGAAACGCTTTGCGAAAGTGGTGCGCGATATGCTGGCGCATATGGATGTCGCCGAAGAATTAGGCGAGGACCCGGACCAGCAGGATCAGCAGGACAATTCCGACGACGATCAGCCCCGTTCGGATGAGGAAAACGACCAGAACTCTGAAGAAGAAGCCGGTTCCGACGCCGCGCCGGCTGAGGAGAACGACTCGGCCGACGAGCAGATGGACGATGGCGAAATGGACGGCGCCGAGATATCCGACGAGGATATGAACGACGATCCGGACGATGACGCCGACACGCCAGGGGAAACCCGCCGTCCCAACATGCCGTTCGACGATCTGGGCAAAAAGGTCGATTACAGCGTCTTCACCATGGAGTATGACGAGACCGTCGCCGCCGAAGAGTTGTGCGAGGAAGCCGAACTCGAACGCCTGCGTGCCTTTCTCGACAAGCAGCTTGCCAATCTTCAGGGTGTTGTCGGGCGGCTTGCAAACCGGCTGCAACGCCGGTTGATGGCGCAGCAGAACCGGGCATGGGAATTTGATCTCGAGGAAGGCTATCTCGATTCGGCCCGGCTGGTGCGCATGGTGATTGATCCGATGCAGTCGCTGTCGTTCAAGATGGAACGCGACACCAATTTCCGCGATACGGTGGTGTCGCTGCTGATCGACAATTCCGGCTCGATGCGCGGACGGCCGATCACGGTCGCGGCGACCTGCGCCGACATTCTTGCCCGTACGCTGGAGCGCTGCGGGGTCAAGGTGGAAATCCTCGGCTTTACCACCAAGGCGTGGAAGGGAGGTCAGGCGCGGGAAAAGTGGCTGGGTGAAGGAAAGCCCGCGACCCCCGGCCGGCTCAATGATTTGCGGCACATCATCTACAAATCCGCGGATGCGCCATGGCGACGGGCGCGGCGCAATCTCGGCCTGATGATGCGCGAAGGCCTTCTGAAAGAAAATATCGACGGAGAAGCGCTGATCTGGGCCCACAACCGTCTTTTGGGGCGGTCCGAACAACGCCGCATCCTGATGATGATTTCGGATGGCGCGCCGGTGGACGATTCAACCCTTTCGGTCAATCCGGGCAACTATCTGGAGCGGCATTTGCGTGCGGTTATCGAAGAGATTGAGACCCGCTCACCGGTCGAGCTTTTGGCCATCGGTATCGGCCATGATGTAACCAGATACTATCGCAAAGCCGTGACAATCGTCGATGCCGAGGAACTCGCCGGCGCGATGACCGAACAGCTGGCGTCGCTGTTCGAAGAGGAATCCGGCGGCTCGCCGATGCGGCGGGCCGGATAGGAAGAGATGGTCCTATGATCACCTGGACAATTTTGACGCTGTTGATGGTTCTGGGCATAGGTCCGGCCCTGGCGGGCGACCGCGATCAAGGTGTGCGGGAAATTACCGTCAAGTCGTTGCAGATCCCCAATTTCAAAGTGCGCTCCAGTGAAAAGCGTTTTGGTGACCTCGAATATGTCGGCGGTCTGGAGATCACGTCGCCGGACCGCATTCTCGGCGGCATTTCCGCGATACGGCTTGTAGAAAATGGTAATCGCTTCATCGGCGTTATGGATACAGGCCATTGGTTCACCGGGCAGTTTGACCGCGATGCGGACGGGCGACTTTCCGGTGTGGAGGAGTTCCTTGTGGCACCGGTCCGAGATGCCAGAGGAAATGTCATCGACCAGCGCTGGAAAACCGATGCGGAGGGACTGGCGCTCAATGGTGACCACGCCTATGTCAGTTTCGAACGGCAACACCGGATCGAGCGCTACCGGCTGAAGGATCTGCCCAATGCCGCACCGATTGCCAAGATAAGGCATCTGATCCCCGATTATGAGTTCCGCAACAATCGCGGCATGGAAGCGATTGCAATTGGCCCGGCCGGTTCGCCACTCAGCGGATCGCTTGTCGTTGTCAGTGAACGGAGCCTGGATAAAAAGGGCGATATCTTTGCTGCTATCGTCAATGGTCCGAGGAAAGGCGTGTTTTTTGTGCGCCGCCATGCGCCCTTTGACGTGACCGACGGCGATTTCCTGCCCAACGGCGATTTGTTGTTGCTGGAGAGACGGTTCTCGCTGGCCGGTGGTGTCGGCATGCGTATCCGCCGTATTGCCGGCGCCGATATTGCAGCCGGCAAGACCGTTGACGGGGAGGTGCTGATCGAAGCAGATTTCGGCTATCAGATCGACAATATGGAAGGCCTGGATGTCTTCAGCGCCGCTGACGGCAGCACCCGTATCGTGCTCGTGTCCGACGACAATCACTCGCTGTTGCAGCGGAGCATCGTCCTGGAATTCAAACTGGTCGAATAGGCTGTTGCGGCGCACCGCAAACGACGCGCCGGCTTTGAAAGCATCGCGGGCTAAGAGCGCTGATCCGCCGTCTTATGCAGATGGAAGACCGATAGCAACACCCGGTAGGGTGCCAGCATTGCCAGCGAAACCAGCAATTTGACAGTCAGGTCGCCAAGCGCCCATGACATCCAGCGCGGGACCTCGGTTGAAAAGAAACCGACAAGCGGTGCCGCTTCGAGGGCGAACGGATCGTTGGCGCCGAGCATGACAAAGACTGCCGCAAAAGCGAGCGAGAAGAACAGCACCGTGTCGATGATGGAGCCAAGCACCGAAGAAATCAGCGGCGCGTGCCACCAGTGCGAATGACGCAGGCGATCGAAGATCGACACGTCGAGGAGCTGGGCGACAAGAAATGCCGAGCCGGAGGCAATGGCGATGCGCGGCGTTGCGACATAGATCGATATGCCGACGGCAAGTATGAAGCCAACCGTGACGATGATACGCGCCTTGGCCGGACCGAAATGCCGGTTCGAAAGGTCGGTTACCAGAAACGCCACCGGGTAGGTGAACGCGCCCCAGGTCAAAAGGTCCTCAAGGATGAAGGGCCCGAGCGTATACATGACCGGAAACTGGACAAGGTAGTTCGATGCGATCACCACCGCGGCCATGGCAAGCATGTACAGGTAAACGCGGGAAACGAGGCGTGCGGAGTTCTTCAGCATTTTTTTATCCTGGGTGATGCCACCAGCGAGGCCGGTTCCAGATGGACGGCGGCCACAAGAATACGGGCTGAAAATCAGCCCGCGACACTCATAATACCATTAAACCGGTAATCAGGCAGCCGCTTCGGCAACCTTCTTGGCAATCTGACGCTTCAAAAGGCGCGCGCGCATGGACAGCTCGTTTTCGCTTGCCTTCTGGAGGAAAGCGTCAAGGCCGCCACGGTGCTCGACAGTGCGCAGAGCCGCGGCGGAAATGCGCATGCGATAGCGTTGGCCCAGAACGTCGGAAATAAGGGTCACATTGCACAGATTCGGCAGAAATTTGCGCCGGGTGCGGTTGTTTGCATGGCTGACATTGTTGCCCGACTGGACGGCCTTGCCGGTCAATTCGCAACTGCGGGACATGGGTTTCACCTTCAGTCTGATGGCCAATGGCAATACGTATCCGGTGCCGTGCTCCGGCCGTAGCTTTCTGGCCTGTAATTGGAAAGTCGCGGTTCTATAGTCTCAGGTGACGCGCGCGTCAAGTCAAAGCTGGCGCCTGCGGGCCGTTTAGGCTAGATAATTCCGCGCCGCAAGCCTGTATGACAGTCGCTTGCGGTTTTTGTCTCTTTTCAGGCTCCGGTTCGGATAATGAAAGCAAGCATCGATGCAGGCAACGCTGATCGGATTTAGCGCGATTATCATGTGGTCATTGCTGGCCCTTTTGACGGCTTCGTCCGGCAAGGTGCCGCCTTTTCAGCTGGCGGCGATGTGCTTCACAATCGGCACTTTCATCGGACTGATCGCGCTTGCGGCGCGGCCGTCCGGATTCGCCAATCTGCGTCAGCCCATTCGTGTGTGGTGCCTGGGTGTCGGCGGGCTGTTCGGTTACCATTTCCTGTATTTCACCGCCCTGCGCAATGCGCCCGCGGTGGAGGCAGGACTGATCGCCTATCTGTGGCCGCTGCTGATCGTTGTCGGTTCGGCGCTGCTGCCCGGCGAGAAGCTCGGCTGGCAACACATTGCCGGGGCATTTGCGGGGTTGGCTGGAACCGTACTGATCGTTTCGAAAAACGGTTTGTCCTTCAATGACAGTTTTGCCTTCGGTTATGGCGCAGCGCTGCTATGCGCCTTTACCTGGTCAGGATATTCGCTGCTGTCGCGCCGTTTCGGGACGGTTCCGACCGATGTCGTCACAGGGTTTTGCCTCATGACTGCGGTGCTGTCGCTGGTCTGCCATCTGGCACTGGAACAGACGGTCTGGCCACGAGGAACGGGGCAATGGCTGGCGGTGGCGGGTCTCGGCCTGTTGCCCGTGGGTGCCGCCTTCTACGCGTGGGACTATGGCGTCAAGCGCGGCAATATCCAGATTCTGGGCACTGCAAGTTATGCGGCGCCGCTGCTGTCGACCCTCATACTCATCGCCGCGGGGGTCGGCCGGGCGGACTGGCGCATTGCCCTTGCCTGTATTCTGATCACCGGCGGTGCGGCCCTCGCCGCCAAGGATCTGTTGTTCAAACGCGCCAAAGGGGGTTAGCCGATTATGCAGATATTTGAATATGGTATCGATTCACCGCAGCTTGGCAGCCTGCTGTTTTCGGCTATCGCTGCATTCATCTATCTTTTTATGGTGGCGCGACCGCCGTCGGCCAGGCGCACCGGTGTCAAGACCCTGGCAATCGCGCTGCTTGCAGTCCTGTCGGTTGTCGTCCAGGGCCCGATCCTGTTGACGGCCGCGCTTCTTGCCTGTGCTGCAGGCGACGCGTTTCTGGCGCAGGATGACGAGAAAGCGTTTCTTTTCGGGCTCGGCGCGTTTCTTGTCGGCCATGTGCTTTATGTTGCGCTTTTTTATAACCTTGGTTCCGCCGAAACTGTTGTGGCGCAGCCGCTGCGCCTTGCTGTCGGTGCGGCATTGGTCCTGTTCGCCATGGCGTCGACGATCCGGCTGGTGCCGGCCGCCGGACGGCTCGGTCCGGCGGTTGGTGCCTATATCACAGTGATCATGGCGATGGGCCTTGCGGCGCTGCTGACGCCGGGCTGGGGCATTGTTGCCGGTGCGCTTTTCTTTATGGCGTCCGACACAGTGCTGGCAGCTCAGAAGTTCCTGCTGCCGGATGAAAATGCACCGCATCCGCGCGCGCTGTTTGTCTGGGTCAGTTACTATCTGGCGCAGGCGCTGATTGCTTTATCGGTTCTGGGGCTGGCCTAGAAATTGTCCTTGCGGCTGCGGATCTCAGCAAACACCGCAACATCGTCGGCGCTTTGCATGCCGAGATTTGCCCTGACCGCCGGATCCGCGGCACGCAGGAACGGGTTCGTGGCCTTTTCAACGCCGATCGTCGTCGGCGCAGTGGCGATGCCCGCGGCGCGCATTTTCTGAATTTCCGCAACCCTTTGCGCCAGTGCTTCGTTGTCCGGATCGATTGTCACGGCGAAGCGGGCATTGGCCTCGGTGTATTCGTGGCCGAAATAGACCGTCGTTTCGTCCGGAAGGGCGGCAAGCTTCTGCAGTGAATGGTGCATCTGCTCGGGTGTTCCTTCAAAAACCCGGCCGCAACCGAGAGCAAACAGCGTGTCGGCGGCAAACAGAACGCCCGCATCAGGCAGGTAGTAGCAAATGTGACCGAGTGTGTGGCCGGGCGTCTCGATGACCTCGACCGCGTAGTTTCCAAAGTGGAACCGGTCGCCTTCCCGCACAGACGTGTCGAGGCCGGGTATTTTGTCGGCCTCGGATGCCGGCCCGGTAATATCGGCCTGGTATTTTGCCTTCAGGACTGCATTTGCCTCGACATGATCGAAGTGATGGTGGGTGACCAATATATGATTGAGCTCCCATCCGGCCCGGTTCAGCGCCGCAACGATGGGAGCCTCTTCGGGCGCATCGATCGAGGCGGTTGCACCCGTCTGCGGGTCGTGAATCAGAACGCCGAAATTGTCTTCGCGGCATGGAAAGAGTTCGATCTGCAAATTGGCCACATTTACCTCCAGGCTTTTGCTGCAACATAGAGCGGGATGCCGCCGAATTGAAGCGTTTGATTAAATCCCCGCCGCAAAAAACCTCAGAGCCATCGCTGTGTGCCGTTAACATCAATTCAAATCACGGCGAGCTAACGGTTCAAACCCGGCGCCACATACTCTAAGTTTTGCTTATGCATACTGATATCGTTGATTTGCGTCAGTTTTATCATACCCGGCTGGGCAGGCTGGCCGAGGAGGCAATTGTCATGGCACTTGCCTCGCTGTGGGCTGACCTGCCGGGGGAGCGGCTGATGGGGCTGGGTTATGCCGCACCCTATCTTGACCGTTTCCGCGCCGATGCGGAGCGCACATTTGCATTCATGCCGGCGGGGCAGGGCGCGATCAACTGGCCGACGCTGGAAGCGTCGGCGACGGCGCTTGTGTTCGACGAGGAACTGCCGTTGCCGGATTCGTCAATCGACCGCATCCTGATGGTTCATTCCCTCGAATATGCCGAAAATCCGCGCGAGACGCTGATGGAGGCGTGGCGGGTGCTGGCTCCCGGCGGCAGGCTGGTGATCGTGGTCCCGAACCGTCGCGGTGTGTGGGCGCGGCTCGAGCACACGCCCTTTGGTTCCGGAACGCCCTATTCCCGCAACCAGATAACCGGCCTATTGCGCGAAGCCAGTTTTACGCCGGGCGCGTTTGCGGACGCTCTTTTCTTTCCGCCATCCAGGCACAAAGCCATCCAAAGCATGGCGCGCACGACGGAACGGCTAGGCCGGCGGTACTGGCCGTTTTTCAGCGGGCTTGTTCTGGTGGAGGCGCAAAAGCGGCTTTATCAGGGGCTGCCGGTTGCCGAGCGGGCCTCACGCCGGGTGTTTGTCCCGGTTCTGGCACCTCAGGGCGCGTCCCGTGCGACGCGTAACCGCAGCGGCTGACGGGATTATCCCGCCTCAATCGTCCATCGAGTCGAGCTTGGTCTGCAACGCGCGCAGCTGGTCCTTCAGTTCCTTCAGATCCTGACTGTCGGCCTTGGGTTTTTCCTCGTCCGCTGTCTGCGGCGCGCCGGTGCCGCCAAAAGGCGAAAACATCTTCATGGCCTGCTGAAAAATCTCGGTGTTGCGCCGAACCTGTTCTTCCACCATCGCCATCGGCATTTGCATGTTGCGGGCCACGGGCGTTTCGCCGAAGGCTTTGGAAATCTGCTCGCGCATCTGATCCTGCTGCTCTGTAAACGCAGTCATGGATTGCTCCAGATAGCCGGGCACCAGCATCTGCATCTGATCGCCGTAAAAGGAAATGAGCTGGCGCAGGAAAGAAACCGGAAGCAGTGTGTTGCCGGTCTTCGATTCCTGTTCGAAGATGATCTGTGTCAGAACCGAATGTGTAATATCGTCGCCGGATTTGGCGTCAAGGACCACAAAGTCATCACCGTTTTTGACCATAACGGCGAGATCGTCCAGCGTGACATACGTGCTGGTGCCGGTGTTGTAGAGCCGGCGATTGGCGTATTTTTTGATTACGATTTGACCATCAGCTTTGGCCATACATGCCACCTCTCCTGTCGGTCGATACCGATTTGACACCCCTCAGGACCCCGATTTGAGGCCCGTTACGGGAAGCATTGTCCTTTTGTGACCCGCGGCCGGCGACAAAATTTGTCGCGCAATATCGGGCGCCGAAAACAACATGAACATGAGTGTGATCAAAAGTATAGCATTATTTCTAATGATTTGTGCAATGCGGTGCGAGCGGTGCATAGAAGCGGCCGAAACCGAATGTCCGCAAGGAATTGCGCCAATGCTGCAAGTGCGTTTGACTTCCGGAGCAACCTGCTTCACTTTCAAGGAAGGCATGATCCTGGGATGCAACCCAAACATCAGGGAAGACCAATGACAAATCCATCTATCGTAATCGCAAGCGCGGCCCGCACGGCCGTCGGTTCCTTCAACGGCGCCTTTGCAACAGTTCCTGCGCACGAACTCGGCGCCACCGTAATCTCCGGCGCTTTGGAGCGGGCCGGTATCGATGCCGCCGACGTCGACGAGGTCATCATGGGCCAGATCCTGCAGGCCGGCGAGGGACAGAACCCGGCTCGCCAGGCAGCCATGGCGGCGGGCGTGCCGCAGGAAGCAACCGCCTGGGGTTTGAACCAGCTTTGCGGTTCGGGTTTGCGTGCCGTTGCAGTCGGCATGCAGCAGATCGCCACGGGCGACGCATCGATCGTTGTGGCAGGCGGCCAGGAATCGATGTCGATGGCGCCCCACGTTGCCCATATGCGGATCGGCCAGAAAATGGGCGACATGAAACTGATCGACTCGATGATCAAGGACGGTCTGACTGACGCGTTTTACGGCTACCATATGGGCAACACCGCCGAAAATGTCGCCGAACGCTGGCAACTGACCCGTGAAGATCAGGACTCTTTTGCAGTCGCTTCGCAAAACAAGGCCGAAGTCGCTCAAAAGGCTGGCCGGTTCAAGGACGAAATCGTTCCCTTTACTGTCAAAACCCGCAAGGGCGAGACCGTCGTCGATCAGGACGAGTACATCCGCCACGGCGCTTCGATGGAGCAGATGGGCAAATTGCGCCCGGCCTTCAGCAAGGAAGGCACGGTGACAGCCGCCAACGCGTCCGGCATCAATGACGGTGCCGCCGCCGTGGTTCTGATGAGCGAAGAAGAAGCTGAAAAGCGGGGCATCAAACCGATGGCGAAGATCGTCTCCTGGGCGACAGCGGGTGTCGATCCGCAGATTATGGGCACCGGGCCGATCCCGGCCTCCAAAAAGGCGCTCGAAAAGGCCGGCTGGTCGGTCGGCGATCTGGAACTGGTGGAAGCCAATGAAGCGTTCGCCGCGCAGGCTTGCGCAGTCAACAAGGATCTCGGCTGGGATCCGGAGATCGTCAACGTCAATGGCGGGGCGATTGCCATCGGTCATCCGATCGGTGCGTCGGGCGCGCGCGTTCTGAACACACTGCTTTTCGAAATGCAGCGGCGTGATGCCAAAAAAGGGCTCGCCACACTTTGCATTGGCGGTGGCATGGGCGTTGCCATGTGTATCGAACGCACCTAACAGAACCAGTTACAAGGCGGCCGTGTGGTCGCCTTTCTTTTGTCCAAGTATCAGGGAAGTGTCATGAGCAGAGTAGCAATCGTAACGGGCGGAACACGCGGCATCGGCGGCGCCATATCAGTTGGGTTGAAGGAAGCCGGCTACAGCGTTGCCGCCAGCTATGCCGGCAATGACGAGAAGGCAAATGCCTTCAAGGCCGAAACGGGGATCGCCGTCTATAAGTGGGACGTGTCGAACTATCAGGCCTGCGTTGACGGCATTGCCCAGGTCGAAGGCGATCTCGGACCGGTCGAAGTGCTGGTCAACAATGCTGGCATCACACAGGATGCAATGTTTCACAAAATGCTGCCGGAACAGTGGAACGCGGTGATCAATACCAACCTTACCGGCCTGTTCAACATGACCCATCCGGTCTGGCCGGGCATGCGTGACCGTGGTTTTGGCCGCGTCATCAATATTTCCTCGATCAATGGCCAGAAGGGCCAGATGGGGCAGGCCAACTACGCCGCTGCCAAAGCCGGCGATATTGGCATGACAAAGACCCTCGCGGCAGAAGGTGCAGCCAAGGGCATTACCGTCAATGCCATCTGTCCGGGCTATATCGGAACTGAAATGGTGCGCGCGGTGCCGGAGAAGGTGCTCAACGAGCGCATTTTGCCACTTATCCCGGTTGGCCGCCTCGGCGAGCCCGAGGAAATTGCCCGCTGCGTGGTGTTCCTGGCTTCCGACGATGCCGGCTTTATCACCGGTGCGACCCTGTCGGCCAATGGCGGTCAGTACTTCGCCTGAGCGAACTGCCTGAACCTGAATTCAGCGGCGCCCATGGGGCGCCGTTTTTTGTTGGCGATGTGATTCGGAAAATATCCGCGCCGTGCCTCCGGACGGTCGCATTTTAGTTGAAATTGCAGGGCTGATCCGGGGCAAGTGTTAACGAATTCCGGCAATCTGACTTCAGATCCGGTACCCAAGCCGGCGAAATTGGTGGCAATGGGTGAAAAATGTGGCATATGTTGTATGAACAAACCAGAAACATCCGCCGGTCAGCGATTCGTCGCCGATTCGTTCCGCTTTTGGTCGGATTCTTAACAGAATCCGCGAAATCTCATGGTGATCCCATTAACTACTTGTTCAGAAAAGAATTGAAGTAACAATTGGTTAACCATAAAACTGAACGCGTAAACAAGGCCGTCGTCAATGGTTAACAAAATGCGAGAATTCGCCGCTGTTTGCAATTCGCCTTTGACAAACGGAATCAGTATCTAGTAGTGGCTTGTCGGCAAGGTGGTACATTTTGCCGTGAACAAACCCTGAATCACCAAGAGTCAGCGATTCGTCGCCGATTTGTTCCATCCCTGTTCCAATTGTTAACCGGTGCGATGAAATTTGCTGTGCGGCACACCATCTTGTCGTGATAAGACGCGCTCGTTCAATCTGAAGATGTTTTCTGCTTGATGCCCCAAACCCCCGCTTCCAACAATCAGCCCATGGTGTTCAGCGGCCACGGCGTAACCGCCGTGCTCGGACCGACCAATACGGGTAAAACCCACTACGCGATCGAACGCATGGTTGCGCACAAAAGTGGTGTTATCGGCCTGCCGCTGCGGTTGCTGGCGCGGGAGGTCTATGAGCGTATCTGCGCAAAGGCGGGCAGTGGCAATGTGGCGCTGATCACGGGCGAGGAGAAAATCAGCCCGAAAGGCGCACGATATTCCGTTTGCACGGTTGAAGCGATGCCGCGGGAAACCGATGCGGCGTTTGTGGCGATCGACGAGGTGCAGCTTGCCGGCGATCTGGAGCGCGGTCATGTCTTTACCGACAGGGTTCTCAATCTGCGTGGCCGGGAAGAAACCCTGCTGCTCGGTGCGGCGACGATGCGTGGCATTCTTGAACGGCTGCTGCCCGGTCTCACGGTTGTTTCCCGTCCAAGGCTTTCGCATCTTGCCTATGCGGGTTCCAAAAAGATAACCAGACTGCCGAAACGATCGGTCGTTGCAGCCTTTTCTGCGGACGAGGTCTACGCCATCGCCGAGCTCATCCGCCGGCAGCGGGGCGGTGCCGCTGTGGTGCTTGGTGCGCTCAGCCCGCGCACCCGCAACGCGCAGGTGTCCCTTTATCAGGAAGGCGATGTCGAATATCTCGTTGCGACCGATGCTATCGGCATGGGTCTCAATCTTGATGTCGATCATGTGGCTTTCGCCCAGGACCGCAAATTCGACGGCTATCAGTTCCGCAATCTGAACCCCGGTGAGCTTGGCCAGGTCGCCGGCCGTGCGGGCCGGCATATGCGTGACGGCACGTTCGGTGTGACGGGCCGTGTCAATCCATTTGCCGAAGATCTTGTCGAGCGTATCGAAGGTCATGAGTTCGAACCGGTGAAGGTTCTGCAATGGCGCAGCAAGCAACTTGATTTCACCACCCTGGGGGCGCTCGTCGCAAGCCTGGACAGCGCGCCGACACTGACCGGACTCAGCAAGGCGCTGCCGTCGGTCGACAGGCAGGCGCTGGACCATCTTCTACGTGACGCAGACATCGCCGACCTTGCCGCTTCGCCGCAAGCAGTGGAGCTACTTTGGGACGTGTGCGCTCTGCCCGATTACCGCAAGATCACACCGGCGCAGCATGCCGATGTGATAGCGACGATATTCCGCGATATCATGCATTTCGGGACGGTGCGGGAAGATTATATCGCCGAACAGGTGCGCCGGGCCGACCGCACGGACGGCGAAATCGACACTTTGTCTGCGCGGATATCGCAGATTAGAACGTGGACTTATGCGTCAAATAGACCCGGATGGCTGGCGAATCCGTCACACTGGCAAGAAAAGACGCGAGAAATCGAGGATCGGCTGTCAGATGCGCTGCATGAGAGGTTGACGAAACGCTTCGTTGATCGCAGGACATCTGTGCTCATGAAGCGGTTGAGAGAGAACGCAATGCTTGAAGCTGAAATTGGTGTTGACGGTGATGTCTTTGTCGAAGGACATCATGTTGGACAATTGAACGGATTCCGTTTTACGCCTGATGCGAGTGCTGAAGGTCCGGACGCGAAGGCTGTCCTTGCCGCTGCGCACAAATCACTGGCTCTGGAATTCGAGGCGCGTGCCGCCCGCCTGCATGCTTCGGGCAACAGCGATTTCGCGCTCGGTTCGGATGCGATCGTGCGCTGGATGGGCGATCCGGTTGCCCGGCTAACCGATAGCGAGGAAATGCTGCGGCTGCGCGCGGTATTGTTGGCCGACGAACAATTGTCCCAGCAGGCCCGCGATGTCATCAGCGCCCGGGTCGAGCGCTATGTGAACCATCATATCAGCACAGTTTTGAAACCGCTGGACGATCTGGCGTCGGCCGAGGACATCGAAGGCCTTGCCAAGGGACTCGCCTTCCGTATTGTGGAAGCATTGGGCATTGTGTTCCGCCGTGATGTTGCGGCAGATGTTAAGGCACTCGACCAGGATGCCCGCGGCTCGCTGCGTCGCTACGGCATCCGTTTCGGCGCCTATCACGTCTTCATGCCGGCATTGCTGAAACCGGCACCGGCCGAGCTGATCACGCTTTTATGGTCGCTGCGCAATGACGGGTTCGACAAGCCGGGTTACGGAGAAATCACCGGCGCGCTTGCCGCCGGTCGCACATCGATCGTGACCGATCCGTCCTTCGAACGGGAATTTTATCGGCTTTCCGGTTTCCGGTTCCTGGGTAAACGCGCCGTACGCATCGATATTCTCGAACGCCTCGCAGACCTCATCCGGCCGCTGCTGCAGTGGAAACCGGATTCGGGCCCACGCCCGGACGGCGCCTATGACGGCCGCCGGTTTGTCACCACACCGGCAATGCTTTCCATTCTCGGCGCCACGCCGGACGATATGGAGGAAATCCTGAAGGGTCTCGGTTACCGCGCCGATCCCGTCGAGGCTGAAGCGGCGGCAGCGCATCTTTCGTCCGTCGATGCCAAAATCGCCGACGCGACTGCAGAAGGCGCAGATGCAGAGGGCAAGGAGACGTCCGCTCAGGCCGAATCGGCGGAAGCCGAAAAAACATCCGAAGGTGACGGTGAAGCGGTAAAGCAGCAGGAAACCGCAACCGATGCCGAAGCCGCGGTGCCTGCCGCTGCTGCGGATGCCGGATCAAAGGAAACTGCAAGCGAAGAGGTCGTTGCGGCCGATCAGCCGGTGGAAGCTGGCGCGCAGGGCGCCGAAAAATCCGAACAGGAAACGCCGGCTTCCGAAGCCGTTGCGGACAAGACAGACGAAGAGGCGGAAGCGCCCAAACCAGTTCTACTGTGGCGTACCGCAAGCCGGTCCGACGGACATCGCGGCCGCAACAGGAACCAACAGAAGCAGGGCCAGCCGGGTGCCGGCCGTGGCAGGAACAACGGCAACCGGAAGCGTGACAGCGAACGGGGCGGCCAAAAAGGTAAAGGCGGCTTTAAGGGCAAACCGAACAAATCGGCAAAGGGCGGCGGCTATTCATCACGCCCTCCACGCAAGGACAAGCCGATCGATCCCGATTCTCCGTTTGCAAAACTTGCGGCACTCAAGGAACAGCTGAACAAGTAACAGAAATCCGTCATGGGTGACGACCGGCAGCGCATAGACAGGTGGATGTTTTTTGCCCGCGTGGTGAAGTCGCGCTCGCTGGCGGCCAAGCTGGCGCAGTCGGGCCGCGTGCGGGTCAATGGCGATAAAATCAATCAGCCGAGCCGACAAATTGCCAGCGGCGATGTGCTGACAATAACACTCGATCGGAAAATCCTGATCCTGAGGGTCATTGAACCCGGGGAACGGCGCGGACCCTATGATGAAGCAAAACTGCTTTATGAGGATATAAGCCCGCCGCCAGTTGCCACGGAGAAACGTGCCGGCGCCCTGGCACCGTATCGTGAAGCCGGAAGCGGCCGTCCGACAAAACGGGAGCGGCGTCAGATGGATAAGTGGAAATCAGGTGGTGATTGACGCGCCGTTGCAGTGGTCAGTCGGAATGCGACAATTTGTAACATTTGCACAATTCTTCACCATGCAGCCGCACTGCGACACGGATATATGCTCAATAGTGGCGCAAAATAGAACGCATTTCCTCGAACAACCAAGCGATAAGGCGAGACTGCAGGCTGTGATGATTTGCCGGTCTTGCCAATGCAAATCAAAATCGCTACCTGAACGACTACCTAAAACAGACCAAGATCCAGCCGGAGCCGTCCATGACATACATCGTCAACGACAATTGCATCAAATGCAAACACACAGATTGTGTGGAGGTCTGTCCCGTGGACTGTTTTTACGAGGGCGAGAACATGCTCGTCATCCATCCGGACGAATGTATTGACTGCGGGGTTTGCGAACCCGAATGCCCGGTCGAGGCGATCAAGCCGGACACCGAGCCGGGCCTCGAGAAATGGCTGGAGATCAACACCGAATTTGCTGAAAAATGGCCCAATATCACGATGAAGAAGGACGAGATGCCCGAAGCCGATAAATATGACGGCATGGAAGGCAAGTTCGAAAAGTTCTTTTCAGCGGAGCCGGGCGAAGGCGATTGAACACCGGCTGGGGGTCTGCAGCGTGCTGCCGTGACACGCCGCGATAGCCGCCATCCAGCATTAGTTCAAGAATTAACCAATTTTTAAAGAAGCACGGTGTGCCATTGTGCAAGTGCGGCAAATTATTGATTTGCGCGGTTTTTTGTGCTATATATATATCACTGACCACAGGCAGGTTCGCTGAACCAGCCGCGATTGCCACGACAATGGAAGATTAATATCCCCGCGAACCTAAGTTCTTGTGACAGCAGCTCGATTGTTCGGCTGTCTGATTTGGTCGGATGTTGATTGTTCGCGTGTGCAGTCGTCAATTTCAATTCTGGGCGTACGGATGGTTTTTATCCGGCATGACCCGCCACATTTCGGCTCAGTACCCAACCCGGTTGATCCCGGGTATGTAACAGGGAGTATGAAGAACGTATGACAACCCAGCAGAAAAAACCTTCTCAGCGTCAGGGTTTTAAGACCAACGAGTACATTGTCTATCCGGCCCACGGTGTTGGCCAGATTGTGGCAATTGAAGAACAGGAGGTCGCCGGGCACAAGCTCGAGCTCTTTGTCATCGATTTCGACAAGGACAAGATGCGCCTGAAAGTACCGGTCGCCAAAGCATCGTCCATCGGCATGCGCAAGCTCGCCGAAACGGATCTTGTCGAGCGTTCGTTGAAGGTTGTACAGGGACGGGCGCGCATCAAGCGCACCATGTGGTCCCGCCGCGCGCAGGAATATGATGCAAAGATCAACTCTGGCGATCTGATTTCCATTGCTGAAGTTGTTCGTGACCTTTATCGCGCCGACAACCAGCCGGAACAGTCGTATTCCGAGCGTCAGCTCTATGAAGCTGCGCTTGACCGGATGGCCCGCGAGATCGCGGCTGTCAACAAGCTTTCCGAAACGGAAGCCGTGCGCCTGATCGAGACCAATCTGAACAAGGGGCCGAAACGTGGCAAGGCAGCCGACGACGACACCGCCAATGACGGTGAAAAGCAGGAAGCGGCTGCGTAAAAACGCCTATTTCACCCGCATCACCGGAATGTGAATACGGCGAATATTCGGTGAACTCACAGAAAAACCCGGTCAATGGCCGGGTTTTTTGCCTTTTTTACTCAGGTTTTGTGCATTCGGAAACGATTGGTTCCAAATGGTGAACACAGCGTTTCCTTGTATTTGCGTTGATCCATACACACGATTGTTACGTATGAAGAATGCGATTCCCCTCATAATGGGGAAAGCGGGGCAGCATAGTCCCGGGCCAATCGAAGGCGCATTTGGAGAGTTTGCAGGGAACTTTCAGTCGGGAGTGCGACATGAGCGGAGTTCGTGCCGGAAATGACTTGATCAAGGCTGCAATGTCAGCCCCTTACCTCGACCGCGAAGAGGAGCATGAACTCGCGGTGAGCTGGAAGGAGAACAAGGATCAGGAGGCGTTGCACAAGATTGCGACCGCCCATATGCGGCTTGTCATATCCATGGCCGCCAAGTTCCGTAATTTCGGATTGCCGATGAACGACCTCATTCAGGAAGGCCATGTGGGCCTGCTCGAAGCCGCTGCGCGATTTGAGCCGGAACGCGAGGTGCGGTTTTCCACCTATGCCACATGGTGGATCCGCGCATCCATTCAGGATTATATCCTGCGCAACTGGTCGATTGTGCGCGGCGGAACCAGTTCGGCGCAAAAGGCGCTGTTCTTCAATCTGCGTCGTCTGCGCGCAAAACTGTGGCGCAGCAACGAGAATATGGGTGAAAGCGCGATCCACCAGGAAATTGCCCTTGCCGTCGGCGTCAATGTGAAGGATGTGGCGGTCATGGATGCGCGCCTTTCAGGATCCGATACGTCGCTGAACGCGCCGGTGTCCGATTCCGAAACACCCGGCTCTGACCGTATAGAATTTCTCAAGAGCGATGATCCGCTGCCCGACGAGCAGGTCACCATCATGATCGACCAGGAACGGCGTTCCGAGTGGATCAAGTTGGCTCTCGACAAGCTCAATCCGCGCGAAATGAAGATTATCCGGGAGCGGCGGCTGAGTGAGAACGGTGCCACGCTGGAAGCGCTCGGTTCGAGCCTCGGCATATCGAAAGAACGGGTCCGCCAAATTGAAAACCGGGCCCTCGAAAAGCTGAAGGTGGCGCTGGAAAAAGACTCCCCGGCCATCACCAGCATGTAGACCGGTCAAACAGCTGCGCCTGCCGTTTGCGGCGAATGTTGTTGTTTGAAGATGTGCGCCTTTATCCTGGCATAACCGTAACCGATATGGATACGCTGGATATAGCCGACAGCCTGAAGGTCCCGCTGCTCGAGCGCGGCCTTCAGGTCAGTCAGCTCCTCCACAAGCGCCCGGCCAACCTCGTTGCCGGCATTTTCCGCGACCTGATGCCAGGTGCTTGCCGCCTGCCAGTAGGTCTGCAGCCAGAAAGAGCGCAGGATCCCGTTGCCAATCAGGTCGGCGATCAGCTGGTTCAGTTTGTGGTTCAACCGCACATATTTTCTCGATTCGATGGTATTCTCCAGTTCGATTGCCTCAGAGAGCAGGCTTTCGGCACGTTCGAGGTGCGTATCATCGATGTCGATCGGATTGGCGTCTCCGATGAGCGGTGCGAGCTGCAGGCGCATTTCGTAAATATCAGCGATTTCCTGGTCGGACAGCCTGATGACGACTGTGCCGACGCCATTGCGCGATTCAATCAGGCCGAGATGGCTGATGCGGCCAATCGCATCACGGACGGGTGTCCGGCTGACCCCGAATTCGGCGGCCAGTTCGGCCTCTTTCAGCTGATCGCCGGGCTTGTAATCCAAAAAACAGATGCGTTCGAGGATGATGCGCTGCAGATCTGCCGTCAGCTGCTTTTTTTCGTATTCGGGTTGATCGGACGGCACAGCGTCTCCTTGTCGCGGTTTCAGTGCTTGGCCAGCAGCCGGCCATATCCGGGGATTTTGTCGGCTATGCCGGCAAGCCTCAACATGTCCCACATCATGGCCTGGTTCGAGCAGACCACCGGTTTGGACAGACGTTGTTCCAGCTCCTCGACGATGTCGATGCTTCGCAGCGCGCCGCAGCTGATGAAAAGTGCGTCGGCATCGGGTGTGTCGGACTGCAATGCAAAATCCATCAAATAGTCTGGCCGGACCCGGATCATCTCGCTGTCCTTTTCCAGATTGAGCCCCGAGATTGCAGTGACATTGAAGCCGGCCTGTTCCAGGTAATCGGCTTCCTGCCGGTTTATCTCTTCAAGATAGGGTGTAGCGACCGCGATCCGTTTTGCCCCGATCTGGTTCAACGCCCTTATAGCGGAGGTGATCAGTGAGGTCGGCCTGGCCGCGGGCGCGCCTTTGACGAGTTCGGCAAACACCCGATCCTCGCCGATGACGAGACTGCCAGAGGTGCAGGCATAGGTGATAACGTCGATGCTGCCATCGGGCAGCAAGGTGGCGGCTGCTGATGCAAGATCGTCGGCCATGCGCGACAGGCTTTCGACGGTAATGCTGTCGGGGATCGGAGCCCTGGTGAAATGCAGGCCCACATTTCCGGGGCACATGCGGAACATGTTTTCCTCGATGGTCTGTTCCGTCGCAAGCAGAACAAATCCCAGTTTTGCCCTGTGGTTTTGTCCGTCGTCAAAGATGTGGGGCATCAGTCAACTCACATGCTGTATACTTAATAGTGTATATATCGCCTATTTTGCTAGAATATTATGCTTTGACAGTCAAGCTGTACACAGCTATGCGTATTTTCTGGAATCTGGTTATGGATCAGCCCGGTGTGCCGGTGAAACGGGAGGAATGCGCCATGCTCGAAGAAGCAAAAATACGAACACAGATCCTGCAGCAAAAAATGCGGGAAAAGAGCATCCGCAAGGCGGTTTTCACCGATGAGAGTTCGATCGCCTATCTTGCGGGTTTCTGGGGGTATCTCGGTATCGAGTTCGGCCGGCCGACAATGCTTGTGGTCGATGCCGACGAGGCTCCGGTGGTTGTCACGCCGCTGATGGAATCCGAAATGGTCAGGGAAATGACCTGGGTCGAAGACATCCGCGTGTGGGAAGATGCCGGCCAGCGCAGCTGGGCACGGGTGCTGAGCGAGATCGTCGGCGAGAATCCGCAATCATTGTGGATCGAGCGAAACCATATTCCGGCAATCGTGCGCAACTTCCTGGACGACAGCTATGCGGACACCAAGCTGCAGGACATCTCGCCCGTCCTTGGAGAGCAGCGCGTCATCAAGACGCCTTTCGAAATCGACGTGATGAAACAGGCAGGTTTGATTGCGCAGGCCATGATGGCCGCCGCGCACAATTCGCTGGCCGAGGGCGCGCATGAATATGAATCGGCCATCGCCGTGATCGAAGCCGGCTCGCGGGAGGCGGCGAAATTTCTGACGGACCGCGGGTGGGACCGGTTCGTGTCACCGATGATCCACAATCTGCAAATTCTGCAGAGCGGTGCCGATACGTCGATGGTTCACCGGCGTGCCAGCGTGAAAGCTTACGAAAAATACGACCCGGTGTATTTTTGCTTTTGCAATATGGTGCAGTTCAAACAGTACAAGCTGGGTTTTGACCGCATGTTTCATGTCGGCGCGGTGACCGACGAAGCCGCGCGCGTCCAGGAAGCCGCTATTGCCGCTCAACAGGCAGCGATCGCTTCGATACGTCCGGGCGTGCTTGCCGAGGATGTGGCGGCCGCAGCAAATGCGGTCTACCAGCAGCGCGGCTATGAAACCGGTTACAGGACGGGCCGTTCAATCGGTGTTGCCTATCTGGAGGCTCCGGAACTCAAGGCCGGCGACACGACACCTCTGCAGACGGGCATGACATTCGCGGTCGACGGCGGCATCTCGATTGATGGCGCGACGGCCGGCAGGATCGGCGATTCCATCGTTGTCACGGATGATGGTTTTGACTACTTCACCAATTATCCGCGCGAAATCCTGCTGAGCCACGGTTGATCCATGCAGGAAACTCTTAACGTCGTTGTCGGCCAAAGCCCGGCGGAGCTGACCGGCCCATCAGAGCGGCTGGACTGGCTCGACAATGCGGTTGCGTCAATCGGCGGCCGGCCGGCCGACCTGATCGTGCTGCCTGAACTCTTCCTGACTGGCTACAATGTCGGCGATCGCATCGATGAATGGGCGCAAAGCCGCGACGGAAACGCGTTCCGGCGGATAGCCGACATAGCGCAAAAGAACAGTATCGCAATCCACTTTGGCTATGCCGAAAGGGATGGGCAACAATTGTTCAATTCCGCAGCCTGTGTCGATATAACGGGCACCGTCATCGGTACTCACCGAAAGCTGCTTTTGCCGCCGGGTTTTGAAGCCAACCATTTTGCGGCGGGCCGGGAATGCACAACCTTTACGATCGGTGCTTTCACCAACGCTACGCTGATCTGTTATGACGCGGAATTTCCGGAAACTTTTAGGCATTTGGCGGCTGCCGATCTCGTGTTGGTTCCAACGGCACTTGCGGCGCAATGGGGGGTTGTTGCGAACAGGGTGATACCGGCCCGGGCATTCGAAAACGGTATCTTCGTGTGTTACGCAAACCATGCCGGCCACGAAAACGGCATCGACTATCTGGGTGGCAGTTGTGTGGTTGCTCCGGACGGCAAGGATCTGGCGCGTGCCGGTGGTTCTGAGCAATTGCTGTTTGCAAGCCTCGATAAATCACGGGTCAAGGCGGCGCGCGACCGGCTCCCCTATCATCGGGATCTGCAAAAACTGCCGTGGATTGCTGCTGGTTAGCGGTGTTACCGGTCCGAGACGATCTTGATCTTTTGACCGGTTGACAGGCTGGCGCCCTGCGGCAGCGCGTTGAGCAGCCGGTACAGCTCCAGCCGCCTGTTGGTGCCACGCATGCGACCGGCTATCGAGGTAATCGTATCGCCGGACCTAACCCTGTCGATCCTTATTTTGAGCGGCTTCAGGGAGGCCGTCTCGGACGATGTCATTTTTCGAAACGAATTGCGCACCAGCATGGCAACCGGCTCGAGGCTTTTACTGTCCGTAGGGGCGGCGGTAAGAAGCCGGTAAATGCGGTTTCTTACCCGGATGACGCTAACATCAAAATCCCACTTGTCGGCCGAGGCACGGGCCGTGGCGGCATCAAGACCGTTTATTCTAACGGTTTTGATGGTGGACGGGTCCAGGCCGGTTACCCAGCCACTGGCGATGTAGTTGGTCAGCGATTTGCTGCGGTTTTGGGTGACCCCATCAAAGCGGATGGCAATATCGCCCGGCCCGGTTGCCAGAACCGCCTGGGCCGTGTTGTCGATCACAAAATCCTTCGGAACGCTGAAACGGATGCCGAGCCTGGGGTGCAGATATGTCAATCCGCGCACATATCCCTCGTTCGGACTGTCACCATAAAGGAGCCCGCTAATTCCTTCCAGATACATGTCGCGGTCACGGTTCCCGGTTCCCGGTGGCCCGAAAGCGCGTGCATGACGCGTTGCCAACTCAAGCCTCTTTGGTGCATCGGGATGGCTCGACAGAAAATCGAGACTCTGGTCGGCGTCCTCGTCTCCGGCGCGAAAGCGGCTATAGGCCTCCATCGAACGGAGGAAACGGGAGGCGGCGTATGGATCGAAGCCGGCCTGTCCAAGCATGCGCACGCCGATGACATCGGCCTGCAGTTCCTGCTGGCGCGAGAAGGCGGCAAGTCTCAACTTGCTGCGTGCGATGGCCTGCTGGCCGGCGATTTCGTTGGACAGAACTTCGGCGGCGACACGGCTGGCGATAACTTCGGCTTCCTCGGCGCGCTGCCGCTGAAGACCGTGATTGGCTGTCACATGCGCCATTTCATGGGAAATCACAGCGGCAACTTCAGACGAATCATTGGCAAGCGCCAAAAGACCGCGGGTGACGTATAGATACCCGCCCGGTAGCGCAAACGCGTTGACCGCCGGGGAGTTCAGAATTGTGATGCGCCAGGTCTGTTTCGGATTTTCCGAAACCAGCGTCAGTGCGCCGACTATGCGGGCAAGCAGGCGCTCAACTTTCGCATCGCTGAATTCGCCGCCGTAACTGGCAACAATGCGCGGATGTTCCTTGGCACCAAGACGCGCCCGCGGGTCGTTCTTTTCGAGACGCCCCACGGTCTGGGGATTGTCCGACGGGCCGATGGTGGAAGAATTGGTTTGACTGAGAAACGACGGGCAACCGGCAAGGCTCAGGCACAATACACCCGACAGCAGCATTTTCCAGGCTGCCTTGCCGCGCGTTGCGCGCTCCGGTTTCGTCGCCGAAGACCGGTCAATTGGGAGCAATTGCGTGATCGGATCTGTACCTTGTCGGTTTGTGATGTGCCCTAACGCTTTCTAGAGCGAGTTGCGCATAATTGAAACCACTTGTTTTTCCGCTCCAGGTCACGAATCCGGGGTGCCTCCGCCTTATCGTTCCTCATCACCGAGATAGTCGGCGAGTCCTGGTATGTCGTCGCGTTTGAAAAAGCCGCCTGCAGCGCCGCTGGCTACGGTCCTGCCCCTGTCCAAAAACACAATATTATCGGCAATGCCGACAGCGTCATCCGGTTGATGCGTAACGAGCAATAGGGTCATCCCGGTTTCAGCCTGCAATTGTTTGACCAATAGCAGCATATCGCGGCGTAATCGAGGCCCGAGGGCGGCAAATGGCTCGTCCAGCAGCAATACGGGTTTGCGCCGCACAAGTGCGCGGGCAATCGCCACCCGCTGGCGTTCACCCCCCGAGAGCGTGCCCGGCATGCGGTCTTCAAAACCGGCCAGCCCGACCCGGCTCAATGCATCAGCAACCTTGCTGTGGTCGGCTGGATCGGTGGACAGTCCGGGACGTATGCCGAGTGCCACATTGGTTTCGACGGTCAAATGGGAAAACAGGTTGTTTTCCTGGAACACCATAGAAACCGGACGGTCTGAAGGGTCGGCACCGGTCACATCGGCATCGCCGATCAATACACGGCCGCTATGCGGCTTTTCGAAGCCGGCAACAATGTTGAGAAGCGTGGATTTTCCCGCTCCGGACGGACCGATGATAGCCGAGATCGTGCCCGCTTCAATAGCTGCGTCGAAAGATATCGCATAGCTGTCGCGGACCAGGGATACGGCATCGATCAAAATTGACTTGCCGATCATAGCTGTGCTCCTGCATCGCCGCTGCGCCGTCCGCGGTCGGCGAAAACCATCAGCATCAGACACACAAACCCCAGCATGAACGCCAGCCCGGCAGCATCGTTGGTGCGGTAGCTGCCCATGCGCTGAAGCAACAGATAGGGCAGCGTTACGACATCCTGACTGCCGAACAGCGCGATGGCACCAAGATCGCCGAGTGACAGTGCCATGGCAAAAGCAGTCGCAAGCAAAAAGGCGCGGCGCATACCGGGCCAGTCAATCAGCCGAAGCCGGGCAAGTCCGACAATGCCGAGCGAAGCGGTAAGACGCGCGGTGCGCGCCATATGGGTGGTGTGGGCCGGTTCAAGAACCCGTATCACAAACGGCAAAGCCATCATCGCATTGATGACGATGACAATAACGGGTGCAAGCGCAAATATGTCCACCTGTCTCCGCAACAGAACGAACCAACCGGCTCCCAGCACAATAGGCGGTACAAGCAGAACAAGGCTGGAAGCACCGGAGGCGCATATGCGAAACAGTTGTGCCCATCGGTTCTGTTTTGCCAGCGGCTGCGCGGCGTAGCGGGCGCGAACCAGGGTCATGGCCATCGACACCGAAAGTACCGCGGCAATCATCGCGATGACGAGGCTGGTTGTTATTGCCTGCCAGACGACGGCTTCACCGAGCAGGCGGGCAAGATCGGAGAACAAACCTGACAGGACGATCGAAACGAGCGGCGCAACCAGGAAAGCTGCGCTCGCAGCAATGAGACCGAAATCGGAGATACGGGCAAACATTCCTCTGCCGGGATAACGCAGCGCCGGCTGTCCAAGCGTCGCGTCTTCCTCAGGCGTGCCACCGATGAGAACGAACAGGGCAAGCAGCAGCGCAGTCAGGAGTAACTGGATGAGGGCAAGGATGACTGCCCGCTGCGGATCGAAGTCAAACCGCAATGCCTGATAGATCGCCACTTCGATGGTCGTTGCCGCGGGGCCGCCGCCAAGCAGAAGAACCAGCGTGAAGCTGGTGACGCACAGCATGAAGACAAGGCCGCTGACGGCTGCCAGATGGCTGCGCATGAACGGCCATTCGATCAACCGGAATACGGTCCATTGCCCGAGGCCAAGCTGACTGGCGTTGCGCCAGTGTTCGGACGGGACCCGGTCGAGCTGCGCAAGAAGCAATCGCGTGGCAAGCGGCATGTTGAAAAACACGTGGGCGATGAGGATGCCGGTGAGGCCGTAGATGGAGATCGGGGAGTCCATGCCCATGGCGACAAGTGTCGTGTTGACGATGCCCTTTTGGCCCCAGATCTCGATCAGACCGAGCGCCGCGACAATCGGCGGCAGCCCTATGGGAATGGCCAGCAGCCGCAGCAGCCATTTGCGACCGAAGAACGTCTGCCTGCGGGCAAGGGAGCGGGCGAGCGGGATAGCAACAATCACCGACAGGAAGGTTGACAGGAAAGCCTGCAACAGTGTGAACCTCGTGACTTTCCACATGTAGGCGGAAAAAATCGGGTCTTCGCTGGAAGAGAACCCGGCCGCTGCCAGCAGCAGCGCAAGGACGGCGGCGCCGATCACCACGGCCATGCCGACAAGAACGGCATAGCCTGCAGTGATGCTGGTGAGCGTCTGCCGCCGACCGAGCACTTTCTTCAGTCACTCATGACCGCGAGCCATTCGTCGACCCAGGCCTTGCGGTTCCTGGACACCTCATCGGCCGAATAGAGCAGTGTTTTTGTGGGTTTCACCAGTGTGTCAAAGGCTGCAGGAAGCGGTTCGGACAGTTTTCCTGCCGGGAACATCCAGTTGGTGGTCGGAATGGCATTCTGGAAATCCGGACCGGTCATGAATTCCAGGAACTGTTTTGCAAGTTCCCTGTCGTCGGACGATTTGACCAGACCCGCAACCTCGATCTGCATATAGTGGCCTTCGTCAAAGCTTGCGGCCTGATAGCGGTCGGTTTCTTCGGCGATCATGTGATAGGCGGGCGAGGTGGTGTAGGACAGCACCATCGGCACCTCACCCTTGGTGAAAGAGCCATAGGCTTCGGACCAGCCTGGCGTCACTGTCAGAACGCGTTTCCTGAGTTTTTCCCACGCCTGCGGCGCGTCGTCGCCATAGATGGATTTCACCCACAAAAGCAGGCCGAGGCCCGGCGTTGAGGTGCGCGGGTCCTGGATGATGATCTTCTGGTTTGCATCGCCCTCGACAAGTTCCTTCATGCTTGACGGTGGCGTTTCCAGCGCCTCGGTGTCGTAGACAATTGCGAAATAACCGAAATCATAGGGAACGAAAACATCGTCGGACCAATTGCCCGGCACGCTGACGTTGGACTGGTCGATGCCGCTCGGCTCGAACAGGCCGGTTTTCTTTGCTTCCGTTACCAGGTTGGTGTCGAGGCCGAGAACGACGTCGGCCTTGGTGTTTTCACCCTCGAGCTTCAGGCGGTTCAAGAGGGCAACGCCGTCGGCAATGCCGACCCATTTGACGGTGCAGTCGCATTGGGCTTCGAACGCCTTTTTTACAACGGGACCGGGGCCCCAGTCCGCAACGAAACTGTCATAGGTGTAGACGGTCAGTTCCTTGTCGGCAGCCATTGTATTGCCTGCCGCCAGCAGACCGGCCAGCGAAATCGCAAGTGTGAGCAGATAGGTTTTGTTGCGCATCAGCGCCTCCTTTAGTCATAGTTTTCGGGAAAAGGCGCTTTGCTGCGTCTAATCCCTCCGCCGGTACAAGCCGGATCAGGTTCCTCGGGTTGGCGTGAGCCTCTCAGCAAACCGCTTGGCGGTCAGCACCCCGTTAGAGCAGGAACCGTCATAATCCGCCTGATCGGCGCTGGCAAGTGCGACAAAAGCTGCTATGTGCTTCAAACGATGAAGACGAAGACGACTTTTTTGATCCTGCTGGGCGGGAATCTGGAAAAAACTGCGCGGCTGCGGAGACAAATCGCCGGGGCGCGGGTGATTGCCGCCGATGGCGGTATGTTCCACGCGCATGACCTTTCGTTGAAACCGGAACTGTGGGTCGGCGATTTTGATTCTTCGCCGGACGACCTGCAGAACCGCTGGTCACGGACGCCGCGAAAACCGTTTCCCGCTGAAAAGAACCTGACTGATGGCGAAATTGCCGTTGATGAGGCACTGGGCCTCGGTGCTGAAAAAATTATTCTGGCCGGCGCACTCGGCGGCGAACGCAGCGATCATACTTTTTTCCATATGACGCTTGCCTGTGCTCTCAGCGCACGCGGGATCGAGGTTCTTCTGACATCGGGATTTGAGGAAGGCTGGCCGCTTCACCGCGGCGCACAGGTGATCGACCTGCCACCATCATCGATGTTTTCGATCCTGAACTTCGACGACGTATCCGGATTGACCATCGAAGGTGCCCGTTATGCGCTGACGCAGTTCGATCTTCCCTTTGGCTCCTCGCGGGCGATTTCCAACATTGCTGAAGGTCCGGTGACAGTGGCAGTTGGTTCCGGCACGGCACTGCTCGTTGCCCGTCCCTTCGACCTGTCAGGCAGCTAGATCATGGCGCCACCGATCCTCAAACTCGACGATATTCGTCTGACCTTCGGCGGAACGCCTTTGCTTGCCGGTGCCGACCTGCAGATCGGGCCGGGTGACCGCATCTGTCTCGTCGGACGCAACGGTTCGGGCAAATCGACCTTGATGAAAATCGCAGCTGGCATTGTCGAAGCGCAATCGGGCGAGGTATTCCGGCATCCTTCGAGCACCCTGCGCTATCTCGAGCAAGCACCGGATTTTGCCGACCACAAAACGGTGCGGGGCTATGCCGAGGCCGGGCTCGGTCCGGGGGACGATCCACACCGGGTCAGCTATCTGCTTGAGCATCTCGGCCTGACGGGCGATGAAAATCCGGATCGCCTGTCGGGCGGCGAAGCTCGCCGGGCAGCGCTCGTGCGGGTGATGGCGCCGGCACCGGACATCATGCTTCTGGATGAGCCGACCAATCATCTCGACCTGCCGACCATCGAATGGCTGGAAGGCGAGTTGCAGCGCAGCCGCAGCGCAATGGTGGTGATTTCCCATGACCGCCGCTTTCTTGAAAGCGTGTCGCGCTCCACCGTCTGGCTCGACCGCGGCGAAACAAGACGCATTAAAGAGGGTTTCGGCGCCTTCGAAGCCTGGCGCGACAAGACGCTGGAAGAAGAAGAGCGCGAGCAGCACAAACTCGGCCGTGCGATCGTTCGCGAAGAACACTGGCTGCGGTACGGAGTGACCGCGCGCCGCAAGCGCAATGTCCGGCGCCTGTCCGAATTGCACGACCTGCGTGCCCGGTTCCGCAATTATCACGGGCCAACCGGCATGTTAGAGGCAACAGCGTCAGCAGCCCGTGAATCGGGCAAACTGGTGATTGAAGCCGAGGCAATAGCCAAGGCCTATTCCGATCTGCGGATCGTCGAAGACTTTTCCATCCGGATTCATCGCGGCGACCGCATCGGCCTTGTCGGACCAAACGGCGCCGGCAAGACGACGCTTCTCAAAATGCTGATCGGCCAGTTGGCTCCGGACAGCGGATCTGTACGCCTCGGGGCAAATCTCGAAGCAACCGTGCTCGACCAGAAGCGCGAGGCGCTGAACCTCGATGAAACTCTGGAGCATTTTCTGACCGACGGGCGCGGCAGCAATCTGCTGGTCAATGGCGAGCAGCGGCATGTCACCGGCTATATGAAGGATTTCCTGTTCCAGCCGGAACAGGCGCGGACTCCCATTCGGGAGCTGTCGGGCGGCGAGAGGGCGCGGCTGATCCTGGCGCGCAATCTGGCGAAGCCGGCCAATCTGATCATCCTCGATGAGCCGACAAACGATCTTGATATGGAAACGCTGGATCTGTTGCAGGAAATTGTTGCCGGGTTTGCCGGGACCGTCATCCTCGTCAGCCATGACCGCGATTTCCTCGACCGAACCGTGACCTCGATCGTCGCGCCGGCAAACCCGAAATTGCCGGATGGCCGATGGCTGATCTATGCGGGCGGCTATTCGGACATGCTGGCTCAGCGTGGATCGGTAAAGGCAGGTGGAGCGGCGAAACCAAAGAGCGGGAAGGCAGCATCAGACGCCAGAACCACGAAGCCTGCAGACAAAAAGAGCAAGCTTTCCTACAAGCAGAAATTTGCGCTTGAAACTTTGCCGGAAGAGATCGGCGAGGCGGAGAATCTTGCCGCCGAGCTTGAAGAAAAAATGGCGGATCCGGACCTGTTTTCCCGTGATCAGGAAGGTTTCAATCGTCTGGCGGACGAGTTGTCGGCGCTGCGAGAGAAACTCTCGGCGATGGAAGAGGAATGGCTGGAGCTGGAATTGCTGCGCGAAACGCTTGAAAAAGGCACGTCCTGACACAATTGACGTACGGTTGCTGCACGTCGGCCAGCCAAACAACGTCCTGTTTCGAAGACGACGCCGGCAAGAAGTGTTTCCATTTGGTCAAAACATGCCTAAGGTCCCGGCAAATATATGAGAGAGATGACGATTATGCGGTTTGAAGGCACGCGCGCCTATATTGCGGAAAAAGATCTGAAGATCGCGGTCAACGCCGCGATAACCCTGGAACGGCCACTGCTGGTCAAGGGCGAGCCGGGCACCGGCAAGACCGAGCTTGCAAAGCAGGTTGCCTCGGCGCTGAGTCTCGATCTCATCGAATGGCACATCAAATCGACGACAAAGGCGCAACAGGGTCTCTACGAATATGATGCCGTGTCGCGTCTTCGCGACAGTCAGCTCGGCGACGACCGCATCAATGACGTGCGCAACTATATCAAGCGCGGAAAATTGTGGGATGCCTTCCGGGCAGACAAGAAAGTCGTTCTGCTGATCGACGAGATCGACAAGGCCGATATCGAGTTTCCCAACGACCTTTTGCAGGAACTCGACAAGATGGAGTTCTTTGTCTACGAGACCGGCGAAACGATCAAAGCCGTTCAGCGGCCGGTCGTCATCATCACCTCGAACAATGAAAAGGAACTGCCGGATGCGTTCCTGCGTCGCTGTTTCTTCCACTACATCAAATTCCCCGATGCGCCGACGCTGCAAAAGATCGTCGACGTGCATTATCCGGGCATCAAACAGGAGCTGGTGAGCGCCGCGCTGACGCAATTCTATGAAATCCGCGATGTGCCCGGTCTTAAAAAGAAGCCGTCGACATCCGAGGCGCTCGACTGGATCCGGCTGCTTGTTTCGGACGACGTGGAACCGTCTGACCTGCGCGGCAGCGCCAAGAATGCGCTGCCGAAACTGCATGGCGCGCTGTTGAAAAACGAACAGGATGTGCATTTGTTCGAGCGGCTGGCATTCATGGCGCGGCGCGACGGCGCCTAGCACAAGACGTAGAACGCAACCCCGTTCGTTTTCCTTGAAATAACACTGACAGTCCAATGCCAATCAAGATTCCAGACCAGCTGCCTGCGCGAAAAACGCTTGAACAGGAAGGCGTGACGGTGATGACGGAGACCGCCGCGATACGGCAGGATATCCGACCGCTGCATATCGGCCTTTTGAACCTGATGCCGAACAAGATCCGTACCGAAGTGCAGATGGCGCGTCTGCTTGGCGCCACGCCGCTGCAGGTCGACCTGACGCTGGTTCGCATCGGTCAGCACAGGGCCAAGAACACGTCGGAGGATCACCTTCTTGCCTTCTACAAGACGTGGGAGGAGGTCAGGCACCGCAAGTTCGACGGCTTCATCATCACCGGTGCACCCATCGAGTTGCTGGACTATGAGGAGGTCGCCTACTGGGAACAGATGACGCGCATCCTCAACTGGACGACAACCAATGTCCATTCCAGCCTCAACGTGTGCTGGGGGGCGATGGCGGCGATCAGCCACTTTCACGGCGTGCCCAAATACACCCTCGACAAGAAGGCGTTCGGTGTCTACCGGCACAATAACCTCGACCCGTCCTCGCCATATCTCAACGGGTTTTCAGACGATTTCCAGATTCCGGTGTCGCGCTGGACGGAGGTGCGCGACAGCGACATTGATCCGGCATCCGGCCTCGAAGTGCTGATGAAATCGGAAGAGACGGGCCTTTGCCTGGTGCACGAGGCGCACTGCAACCGCTTGTACATATTCAACCATATTGAATATGATTCCTTTTCGCTGGCGGAAGAGTATCATCGCGATGTGAGCCAGGGTAAGCCGATCGCCATTCCGCACAACTACTTCCCGGATGACGATCCGGATGTGGAGCCGCAAAACCGCTGGCGCAGCCACGCCCATTTGTTGTTCGGCAACTGGATCAATACGCTCTATCAGACCACGCCGTACGACATGAGCCTGATCGGCGAGGATCGCGGCACAGGCGGCGAGACATAGGGACGAGAAAGGGCAGCACGCATGTTCATACCCTTTTTTCTGGAACTGAAGGCGGCGAAGATCCCGGTTTCGCTGCGCGAATATCTGACCCTTCTAGATGGCATGGATGCGCGCATCGTCAATTACGACGTCGAGGGCTTCTACTATCTGGCCCGCTCGGCGCTGATCAAGGACGAACGCTACATTGACCGGTTCGACAGGATCTTTTCCCATGTCTTTCGCGGTGTCGAGGCGGCCGCTGGCGAAGACGGGACGGAGGCGATCGAACTGCCGGAAGAATGGCTGCGCAGGCTGGCCGAAAAACACCTGAGCGAAGAGGAAAAGGCGCTTATCGAAAGCCTCGGCGGTTTTGAAAAGCTGATGGAGACGCTGAAGAAGCGGCTTGAGGAACAAACTGACAGACACCAGGGCGGCAGCAAATGGATTGGTACCGCCGGTACGTCGCCGTTTGGCGCCTATGGCTACAACCCCGAAGGCATTCGCATCGGTCAGAATGAGAGCCGGCACAAGCGGGCGGTGAAGGTCTGGGACAAACGCGATTTCAGGAATTTCGACGATTCGGTCGAGCTCGGAACCCGCAATATCAAGGTTGCCCTGAAGCGGCTGCGGCGCTGGATCCGCGCGGGCGCCGAAGAGGAATTCGATCTGTCCGGCACCATTCGCTCGACCGCGGAGCACGGCTATCTGGATGTCCAGACACGCCCCGAAAAACGCAATGCGATCAAACTGCTGATGTTCTTCGATGTCGGCGGATCGATGGACGGCCATATCAAGGTGGTCGAAGAACTGTTTTCGGCGGTGCGTTCGGAATTCAAGCACATGGAATACTACTACTTCCACAACTGCCTTTATGAGGGCGTCTGGAAGGACAACCGGCGGCGGCACAGCGAGGTCCTTCCGACCTATGACGTGCTGCGGACCTACGGTTCGGACTACCGCGTTATTTTTGTCGGCGATGCGGCGATGAGCCCGTACGAAATCGTCTATCCGGGCGGTGCCGCTGAGCACTGGAACGAAGAGGCCGGCGAAGTGTGGCTGCGCCGCGTCCTCGATCATTTCTCAAAGGTGGTGTGGATCAATCCGACCTTCGAAAAGCACTGGGGCTATACCCATTCAATCGGCCTGATCAAGGAGATCTTTTCGGATCACATGTATCCGCTGACACTTGCCGGGCTGGAATCGGCAACCCGGGAATTGTCGCGATAACCAGACCCTGCCGAAACACCTGCACCGTTGTTTGAGAGACGGTGCCCGAGGAAATCATGACCACGGAAATGTTTGGAAAAACCGAGGACGGGACGGATGTCTCGCTTGTGGAGATACGCGGCGGCGGCCTGACGGCCAAACTCATGAGCTGGGGCGCGACGCTGCTGGACCTTCGTCTTGAAGGGCATGGACCGTCACTCGTTCTGGGCTTCCCGAACTTTGCCGACTACCCGGCGCATTCACCCTATTTCGGCGCAACGCCGGGACGCCATGCCAACCGCATCGCCCACGGACAATTCCGGCTTGACGGCAAGGAATACCAGCTCGACCGCAACCAGAACGGAACGCACCACCTGCATGGCGGATCGCAGGGGATCGGAAAACGGGTCTGGACGATTGCCGATCGAGGTGCCGACTTCGTCCGCTTCGAGATTATCGATCCCGACGGCCACATGGGTTATCCCGGCACCTGCCGGACTGCCTGCACCTATCGGCTGAAAGAGGGCGGCGTGCTTTCGGTGGTCCACGAGGCCGAAACCGACCGGCCGACATTGTGCAATATGGTGCATCACAGCTATTTCAATCTCGATGGCGGCGCTGACATCCTCGATCATGAGCTGATGATCGCAGCGGACCGCTATCTGCCGGTGGATACCGACCAGATACCTGTCGGAGAGGTACTTCCGGTGGTACAAACCCCTTTCGATTTTCGTGAGATGCGGCCGGTCAGACATGCGGAGGGCGATGGGCAGTTTGCCTATGACCACAATTACTGCCTTTCAGATATGCGCGTTACGAAGCGCGCGGTGGCGCAGGTGCGCAGCCTGAAATCGGGCATTGCTATGCAGGTGCGGACAGGCGAACCGGGGCTGCAGTTCTATTGCGGCTTCAAGATCGCCACGCCGGTTGCGGGTCTCGACGGGCAGCGCTACGGCGCCTGTGCCGGGCTGTGCCTTGAAAGCCAGATCTGGCCCGATTCCCCAAATCAAAATGGATTTCCATCCGCCGTTTTGCGACCCGGGGAGCAATTGCATCAGGCGACAGATTATATTTTTTCCCGAATTTGACGGCGGATTATTCAAAGAATTTCAAACGTTTGAATAGGTCGCTGCGCCGGTATATCCAGCCGGTGGCGCACACGTCGGCTTGACATGTGCCCCACAGTGAGGGTCATTATTATATATTATATAAGACTCTGCGGCTTCGGCGTCCCATTTGGGATAATCTGGCGCAAGGACGGCTGCAGGACAGCATAAGCGGGGGAGGATCATGGCCGCTATATTGGCACTCATAAGGCCGCTGGCCTGGATCAATACAATGCTGCTTCGGATCGGGCGAACCGTCGCGTGGGTCTCCATGGCGCTGATGGTCCTGATTATTGTGCTGCAGGTCATTTTCCGTTATGTTTTCAACAATGCCCTGCCCTGGCCGGACGAAGCGGCGCGGTTTCTGATGTTGTGGATGACTGGCCTGATCGCACCGAGTGCCTATCGCTGGGGCGGTTTCGTATCCATCGATCTGGTTAAGGACATGCTGCCGCTGCGCATCGGCCGGTTGCTGACTCTGTGCCTGCTGTTCGTCAGTCTGCTGGTGTTGGTGGTTGGTTTGCAATACGGAATCAAACACGTCAATTCCGGCTGGCTGTTCGCTTCCTCCACCCTCAAATTGCCGCTGGAATTCATTGGCCTGGGGCTCGTTCGGCTCAAGCTGGCCTGGATGTACATGTCGCTGCCGATCGGGATCTTCCTGATGATCCTGGTGAACATCGAATTGTCCTTGAAATCCATCGTTGGGCTCATTGATCCCGAGCAGGAAATTCCCAGCGACCAGGATCACCTGGTCATATCGGCGGAGTAGATCAGATGCTTTTTTTGTTTCTTCCGCTGTTTCTGGTTTTCCTGATGATCGGCCTGCCGGTGTTTTTTGGCCTGCTAGCGGCTCCTGGCCTTTTGCTGTGGTTGAACGGGCAGGAGCGTGACATCGCGCTGCTTTACCGCAATGTCTACAGCGGAATGGATTCCTTTCCGCTGATGGCGATTCCGTTCTTCATGCTGGCCGGAGAGTTGATGAACCGTGGCGGCATCACCATGCGCATTGTCGAATTCAGCCAGGCGCTGATCGGCCACCTGCGCGGCGGGCTTGCGCAGGTCAATATTCTTTCATCGATGCTCTTTGCAGGTCTGTCCGGTTCCGCCGTTGCGGACACGTCCGCGCTTGGTTCCATGCTCATACCGGCGATGGAAAAGAATGGCTATACGCGGAAATTCGCCGCCGCCATCACTGCCGCATCCTCGGTAATCGGACCCATCATCCCGCCATCGGGCATCATGATCATTTACGCCTATGTCATGGGCGAATCCGTCGCGGCGCTGTTTCTTGCCGGTATTGTTCCCGGCATTCTGGTCGGTGTGGGCCTGATGTTGATGACCGCCTGGATGGCCAAATCAAACGATTTTCCGGCGGCTGCGCCACGCGCCAATCTGCGCGAGCGCGGTCAGGCGTTAGTGCGGGCGTTTTTCCCGCTGTTGACGCCGGTGATCATTCTCGGCGGCATTCTGGGCGGCGCATTTACACCGACCGAAGCGTCGGCGGTCGCCGCGCTTTACGCGTTCATCGTTAGCATGTTCATCCTGCGCACCATGGGCTGGTCAGACCTGCCCAAGGTGTTGACGAAGGCGGCGATAACGACGTCCGTGGTGCTACTTCTCGTCGGCGCGGCCATGGCGTTCAAGACGGTCGTCAGTCTCAGCCACGCACCGGAACTGCTGGCGGCGTTTATCCTCAGCCTGTCCGAAAATCCGCTTATCCTGCTGTTTCTCATCAATATTCTATTGTTCATCGTCGGCATGTTTCTGGATGCCGGACCGGCGATTATCATTCTTGGTCCAATCCTGGCGCCGATTTTTACGCAGCTTGGCGTTCACCCGGTGCATTTCGCCATCATCATGAGCGTCAACCTGACGGTGGGGCTGGCAACGCCGCCCATGGGACTGGTGCTGTTCGTGGCTTCGAGCGTGTCGGGCGTCAAGGTGGAAACGATCGCACGGTCGATCCTGCCATTCCTGGCGGTCGAGGTGCTGGTGATCTTCCTCATCACCTATATTCCCCCAATTTCAATGTTCGTGCCGAACCTCTTCGGATTTATCAAATAGGCGGCGATGAAGAACATCGGTAATGTGAAACCGTTCAGCGTGGCACGTCATGTGCTTGACAAGTGTGGATCAGTCTTTAATCTTATATCTTATATAAGACTGATCGTAGGGTTGATTTTGGGAGGAAAGAAATGATCGCGAACAGGACTGCAAAAATACTGGGTGCAGTGGCGCTGGGGCTGTCGATGACCGCCACGACCGCTGTTTTCAGTGGTATGACAACGGCTGCGCAGGCAGCCGACTACAAGCTTCGTGCGACCGCCAACTCAAACGAGAACGATGAAGACTATGACGGTCTGATTGTTTTCAAGGACTATGTGGAGAAGGCCTCCAACGGTGCGATTGAAGTCGAACTGTTCATCGGCACGCAGCTTTGCTCGAACGGCGCTGAATGCCTTCAGGGCCTCGCCGATGGTTCAATCGACATCTATATTTCGACGTCCGGCGGTGCATCGGGCATCTTCCCTTACGTTCAGGTACTCGACCTTCCGTATCTGCTGCGCGATGACCGTATTGCAGAGGAAGTGTTGAGCGAAGGTACATTTACCCGTTTGATCCGCGATCTGGCGCTCGCCGATTCCGGCGACAAGATCCGCCTGATGACGATCGGCAATACGGGTGGCTGGCGCAACTTCGCCAACACAAAACGCCGCGTGCAGACGCCCGGCGATATGGATGGTCTTAAGATCCGCACAGTCGTCGCCGATCTGCCGCAGGAACTGGTGAAGGCGCTGGGAGCATCGCCAACGCCGATTCCGTGGCCGGAACTCTTCACCTCGTTCCAGACGGGTGTGGTTGAAGGTTCCAAGAACGGCATTACCGATATCATGGGTATGAAGTTTCCGGATGCCGGCCTGAAATATGTCACGCTCGACGGCCACGCCTATATGGGCGCGCTGTGGTGGATGGGCAACGAGCAGTTCATGGCGATGCCGGACGATATGCGCCGTGTCGTGGTGGACGGCTTTGCCCAGCTTCAGCAAGCAACCTTCGCTTCGCCGAAGCGCAAGTCCATTCAGGCCTATTCCGATTTCGTTTCGGATGGTGGAGACCTCTACGTGCCATCGCCTGATGAAAAGGCAGCCTTCAAGGAAGCTGCAGCTCCCGTCTATGACTGGTTCAAGGTCAATATACCAAATGGCGAAGTCGCCTTTTCGGCCCTGACCGACGCAGCCGCCGGTGCAGAGGCCAAAATCGACGGCAACGCCTCAATGGATATCAAATAGGCGGATCTGGCACTTTTCGGGCTTTGCCCGATGCATAAAGAACCAAAAGAGGCCGCGCGTAAGGTGCGGCCTTTTGTTTTCAGACCGTATAAACTAGCGGAACGGATACATCCAGGGTTTGTAGTCATTGATAAGGATTTGCGCGTGTTCGATCTGCTGCGGCGTCATTTTCTTGACCACTTCCTCAAGGCTGATCGCGGCATCTGGGTCGCCACCGATTGCCGAAAGTACGTACCACAGATAGGCGCGGACAAGGTCGGGCTCGGGGATGCCGCGGCCAACCTCATAGTACCAGCCGATGCCGGACTGGGCACCTGGATGTCCCTTCATGGCGGAGCGCAAATACCATTCGAAGGCACGGGTGTCGTCGCGTGGAACGCCGAGCCCCATGGCGTACATGACACCGATAAGTTCCTCGGCGTCGGCATTGCCGGAGCGGGCTGCCGGCAGCAGCTCCTGCATCGCCTCCTCAAAACGGTTCGCTTCCATCAGATCGCGGGCCGATTCGATGTCCGCCAGCGCCGTGGAGACAGGCAGTGCGCAGGCCATGGCAAGCGCCGCGATGCGCAGTTTAAGATGGCTCATATGTCATTGTGCTCCGTCCTGTTTGCACTCGCAGTTCCGGGAAAGAATATCAACCGGATGCCAGCTGACAAGCGCTCTCCATGCAAAAAGCGAATTTTGGTCGCCGCACTTGGCCCAATGATCGTGTGCCAGGCCAACGCGGCTCTTGCGCAACAAAGTGACGGCCTTCGAAACGCATTGCCGCCGGTCCTGAGCGAGGCGGATTTCCTGCCGTTCGATAAAACCCGTGCGGCCCTTGGCAGGCTGCTCTTTTACGACCCGATCCTGTCCGGCAACCGCAACATATCGTGTGGGACCTGTCACCACCACGATCTGGCGAGCGCCGACGGCCTGCCGCTGGGGGTCGGAGAAGGCGGCACGGGTATTGGCCGAAAACGGACGACCGGTAGCGGCGATGAGCGTATTGACCGGCGGGTGCCGCGCAACGCGCCGGCGCTGTTCAACCTCGGACACAGGGATATTAAACACCTGTTTCACGACGGCCGGTTGAGCGTCGACGATATTTACGGCAACGGGTTCAATTCGCCGGCCGAGGAATATCTGCCGCGCGGGCTCGACACTATTGTCGCGGCACAGGCCTTGTTCCCGATGACGTCGGAAACGGAAATGGCGGGGCGTCCCGAAGAAAACGAAATCGGTGGCGCGCGCAACAATCGCATCGACCATGTCTGGCCGCTGATAGCCGAGCGAATCCGGAACATTGAGGGCTATGTGCCGGCGTTCGTTGCGGCGTATCCGGATGTCGAAGCAACCGCGGATATCACCATTGTGCACATCGCCAATGCCATCGGAGATTTTGTTGCCTCCGAATGGCGTTCCTTCGACAGTCCGTTTGACGGCTATCTCAGCGGTGACAGCGATGCGCTCAACGACGATGAGCGTGCGGGCATGGTTGTGTTCTACGGCAAGGGCGGGTGTGTGGGCTGCCACAGCGGTCCGTTGATGACGGACCAAGAGTTTTATGCACTGGCGCTGCCGCAGTTCGGGCCCGGACGCACCAGGCCCTTCGACCTGATGGTCCGCGATGTCGGCCGGATGGGGGAAACCGACAGGATCGAGGATGCCTACCGGTTTCGAACGCCTTCGCTGCGCAACAGCGCCCTGACCGCGCCCTATGGTCACAATGGTGCCTATGCCAGTCTCGAAGAGATGATCCGCCATCATCTGGATCCGCAATCAGCATTTGATCGCTGGTCTCGCGAACGGGTCGAACTGCCAGCCGATGAGCGCCTTGCCGTGGTGGATTTTGCAGCCCTGGAGGACGGGCGGGAGCGTCAGCGGGTACGCAATGCAGTCGACATAAGGCCGGTTGCGCTGAGTGATCAGGACGTGCAGCAACTGGTGGCTTTCCTGAATGCGCTTACCGGCACAAAAAGCGTCAAGGGAAGGCTCGGCAAGCCGGATTCCGTGCCGAGCGGATTGCCCGTGGATTGATCGCTTGAAGCGGTCGTCAGCGCCTGTCAAATTTTGAAAAATTGATGTCTTGTATAATATATAAGACTTGATAGATTGCACAAAAAAGGAGGCCCGTCCGCTCCGTCATGTCAACTGTTCTTGCCGCCGGCGCTGCCGTCGTCGATTTCGTATTTCAACTCGATGAAGCCCCGTCTCGCTCGGAAAAGCACCGGGCCCGAGATGCGGCGATCGTTGGCGGAGGCTGTGCGGCAAACGCGGCCGTTGCGGTCGCCCGGCTCGGTGGACAGGCCATTTTGGCAGCGCGAATGGGCGACGATGTCATCGGCGACATGATTTTGTCCGATCTGGAAAAGGAAAATGTCGACTGCTCCCTCGTCAAGCGCTTTGAAGGCAGGCGGTCATCCTATTCGTCGGTCATCGTCGATCCCGATGGCGAACGCAGCATTGTCAATTTTCGCGACAACGAAATCGATTTCGGCGGCAGCTGGCTTGAGACGCTGGATCTTCCGGCCTTCGATGTGGCGCTTGCCGACACGCGCTGGCCAGACGGCGCCAGGGTCGCGATGCAGGCCGCAAAAAAACGTGGTGTACCGGGTGTGATCGACGGTGAGGCGCCGGTGCGCGAGGCACAGGTAGCGCTCGATATGGCATCCCATATCGCGTTTTCGCGGGCCGGGCTGCACGATTTTGTTGGCGATGACGATACCGAGGCGGCGCTCAGGCGCGCATCCGAGGAAACCGGGGCCTGGGTCTGCGTGACCGAAGGTGAGGACGGGGTGCGTTGGCTCGACGGTGGCGTGATGCGTCACCTGCCGGCTTTCAAAGTCACCGCCGTTGATACGCTTGGTGCCGGGGATGTCTGGCACGGTGCCTTCGCGCTGTCCCTGGCACAGGGCAAAGCCGAGCAGGAAGCCATCAGGTTCGCCAGTGCCGCATCAGCCATAAAATGCCAGCGCTTCGGCGGCCGGTCGGGCACGCCATCCGCGTGCGACGTCGAACTTTTTCTCAAGGAGAATTCTTAATGCAGCTTACACCCGGCAAATTGTGGGGTATGCGACGCATGGCGGACAGCGCCGGGCGTTTCAAAATGACGGCGGTCGACCAGCGCCCGCCGATCAAGAATCCAATCGCAGCTCACTATGGCAGCAAGGATGCTCCCTTTGACGATGTCGCGCAGTTCAAAGCACTGCTGACGGAGGTCCTGCAGGATCAGTCTTCGGCGATGCTGCTTGATCCGCATTTCGCCATTCCGCGCGGCATCGGATATCTGTCGCCAGCCAAGGGGCTGATCGTCACGCTGGAAGATTCGCTGTTTGAGGAAACGACGGGAGGGCGGATGTCTAGCGAGATCGACGACTGGTCAGTGGCGAAGATCAAGCGCATGGGAGGAGACGCAGTCAAGGTTCTGGCCTGGTACCGGCCCGATGCTTCCGAAACGGTCAACGCGCATCAGAAGGATTTCGTCAAGCGGATCGGCGAAGCCTGCGCCCGTTACGACATTCCTTTCCTGTTCGAATTGCTGGTGTATCCGCTGGCGAGCGATGCCCACCAGACAACGGATTATGTCGAACTGCAGGGCAAGAAGACGGACGACGTGCTCGCCTCGGTCGAGGAGTTTGCAAAGCCGGATTACGGCGTTGATGTTTTCAAGCTGGAGAGCCCGCTGAACGCAACGGATGTTCCAGGTGTCGGCAATGAGGGCTGGGAAGAAGCGCAGTCGGCGTTTGATGAAATGGGACGGCTTGCCGGTCGCCCCTGGGTCATGCTTTCCGCAGGGGCGGGCAAGCCGGACTTTCGCAATATTCTGACGCATGCCTACCGTGCGGGTGCCTCCGGCTACCTTGCCGGCCGGGCCATCTGGCTGGATGCGTTTTCACATTTTCCCGATTGGCAGCGAATGCGCAGCGGGCTTGAAAATGAGTCGGTCGACTATATGACGGACCTTAATGTGCTGACCGATGCGGAGGCGCTGCCCTGGCACGCTCATCAGGTCTTTGCTGAGGGTGGCGCGGAATTTACGCCGGCGGACGCGTCATTCCGTCACGGTTATGGAGATTTCGGATTGTGAAAGGCGATGCCGGCAACGCAGGAAATCTAGTCCAACAGCAAACGTGCGACGACGTCCAGATCGGGTGCATCTTCGGAGCCGCCTTTGCGCGACGGCGCGACAATGACGGCTTCACCCTCCCGCGGCATGATGCCTGTCAACGCCTCGACATTTTCCGGGTGGGTTACCATGACCTGGTTTCCGGGGCCGCGAAACTGACGAATGATTTCGATGATTTCCTTCGATTGGGCGGCAAGTGCCTCCGGGTCGTCCTCGACAAGATCGAGCGCCTCGAGCAATTCGGGATCAACCCGAAAGGCGGCATTTGCGGTGTCAATCGTACGGCACCACCGGCTGGAGTAAACTCTGGATATGGAAACGGCGCGCGCCGCAAAACGCACACCGCGACGCAAGGCCTGCTGGCGTCCGCGATCGGAGAGGTTGCGCTGAGTGGTGCAGTCGTCCAGTTCAAAATGGGGCGGATCGCCGGCACCCGGCGCGAGGGCGTGAGTCAAAAAGACCGTGTAACCGCCTGTCGCCAGCCGAGCCCATGCAGCTTCTGTTGAACCGGCGTTGGATGCACCGAATGAATAGATTATCAGCGCAAATGCAACAAAGGCGAATGGACGTCGTTTCATACTGCGGCTCCGATACCAAATTAACTAGGAGTTTAATCGGCAAATGAAAGAGGTACAGACCCTAGGCGTTCTACCGCTCGGTCGGCCGACATTCGATGTCGCATTCGCCGAAGAAAAACTCAATACCATGTTGAACGCTCTGGAAGCTACGGGCAAGGTGCTGGTTGGTCCCGGCCGCCTGCTGATGGACGGAAATGAAACGGACGATGCCATTGATGCGCTCGAAAAGGCTTCTCCCGACGCGGTGCTGATCCTGCAGGTTACTTTTACCGATGCCGCCGCTACCGCGCGCATATCCGACAGATTTGCCCAGCCGCTTGGCATTTGGGCAATCTCCGAGCCGCGGGCCGGCGGACGGCTGCGGCTGAATGCCTTTTGCGGTCTCAATCTGGCGTCTCATGCGCTGGGGCTCTCGGACAGGGCGTTTTCCTGGATTTACGCCGATCCGCAGGATAGCGATGTCGGCGGCGAACTTGCTGCTCTGCTGTCCGGTGAACGACAGGTTTCGAGGATTGAAGCCACCACATCACCGGCTGATGGAAACGCAGGTACCAGCATTGCAGCACAACTGAAGGGCCGCAGGATCGGACGCCTCGGTGCACATCCAGACGGCTTCGATACCTGCCGCTATGACAAGGCGCAACTGCGCGAACTGGCAGGTATCGAAGTCGACGAACTGGAGCTGCAAGCTCTATTCGACACGGCTAGAACCGTTGACGATGCAAAAATTGATCGTATTCGCGCCGATGTGGAAGGCGATCTTGAGGGAGTTGCCGACGTCGATCAGGTTCAACTTGACCGCTCGCTGCGACTGAAAGCCGCAATGGAGACGATACGCGAAAGCGGTCGTTACGACGCATTCGCTGTGCGCTGCTGGCCCGAAACATTTACCGAATATGGCGGCGCTGTCTGTGGTCCGGTTTCGATGCTGGGCGAGGCCCGGGTGCCCTGCGCCTGCGAAGCCGACGTCTACGGAGCGGCAACGCAGCTTCTGCTGCAGACGGTCGCCGACGCGCCGGTCTTTCTTGCCGATCTTGTCGATATGGATGTGGACGACAATACCGGCGTCGTGTGGCATTGCGGGCAGGCGCCGATCTCGATGGCTGATCCGAGCGTTACTGCGGAAGCGACAATCCATACCAACCGCAAGATGCCGCTGCTCTATCAGTTTCCGCTCAAACCCGGCCGGATCACGCTTATGCGCCTGAGCCAGGCCCGGGGCAGCCAAAAAATGATCATTGCCCGCGGTGACATGTTGCAGCGCCCGATGGCCTATACGGGCACGTCCGGGGTCGTCCGGTTCGACCGTCCGGTATCAGACGTCCTGCCCGATATCATGAATTCGGGGCTTGAGCACCATATGGCCCTTGCCTATGGCGACCACACCGAAGCGCTGCTGGCAACAGCGGCGGCACTCGATCTCCCCGTCATTCGCCTCTGAAGGTTTCCTGTATATGACAAATATCCGCTATGGCATTATCGGTTCGGGCATGATGGGGCAGGAGCATATCCGCAACCTTGCCCTGATCGGCGGAACGGAAGTCAGCGCCGTTGCCGATCCCAACACGCAAATGCGCGAAAGCGCCGCTGCACTGGCAGGGCCCGGTTGTGCAGCTTTCGAACATCACATCCCGTTGCTTAAGGCCGGCCTGTGCGACGCCATTGTCGTCGCAGCACCAAACCATCTCCATAAGCCGATCCTTCAGGATGTTCTGCCATGGGAAGTGCCGCTGCTGGTGGAAAAACCGCTCGGTATCGATCACCTTGAGTGTGAGAGCATCATCCGCTCCGCCGGATCGCGAAAGGCGCCGGTCTGGGTCGGAATGGAATATCGCTATATGCCACCCGTCGCGCGGCTTCTGGCGGAAGTGCGGGCAGGCACCGCGGGTGTGCCGCGCATGATGGCCATTCGCGAACATCGTTTTCCGTTTCTCAGCAAAATCGACAACTGGAACCGTTTTCAGAACCAGACCGGTGGCACACTGATCGAAAAATGCTGCCATTTCTTCGACCTGATGCGGCTTGTATTCGGCGTCGAGGCGACCCGGGTCTATGCCTCCGGCGGTATGGATGTGAATTACCGCGACGAGGATTTCGACGGGCGCAAAACCGATATCCTCGACAATGCCTATGTGATCGTGGATTTTGAAAACGGCAAACGCGGAATGCTTGATCTGTGCATGTTTGCGGAGGGTGCTTACTGGCAGGAAAGCGTCAGTGTGACGGGCGACAAGGGGCGCATCGACGCGTTTGTGCCGGGTCCGGCCCGGTTTTCCAGCAATGGCAAGGAGCGTGCATCACAGGTGGTTATTTCGCCGCGCGAATGCAGGGCGCCGATTACCGAGGAGATTTTGGTCGACGAGGCGATTTTGTCGGCCGGCGATCATCACGGTTCGACCTACTACCAGCACGAAAAATTTCTGCATCTGATAAGACAGGGCGGACAGCCAGAGGTTTCGATGGAAGATGGGGCGAGGGCGGTCAAAATTGGAGTGGCGGCAGAGGAATCGGCCAGAACCGGTCAGCCGGTCACGCTCTAGGCCCAGCCGTGGGATGTTGCGATGGGCCTGAATTCCATCGCCTTTTCACCCAGGAGCGGAACGATGCGTCGCGGGCTCAGTTTCGGCAAGGCGCCTGCCAGTGTGCTGGTGCAGATCGAGACGAGGAAATCCTCATCGATGCCGATCTGCCAGAACCGCCATTGTGCCGGGTCATCCGACAGGCTCTCATCCACGGATAGCGTGAACGCCTGCGGGCTTGCGAAATCGAAGCTGAATTGTCCGAGTGGTATCGCCAGGCCCATGCCGCGCGCCTTGATGTAGGATTCCTTCAGCGTCCAATAAGCAAAGAACCGGTCCTGCTGTTGTGAGGCCGGAAGGGCGTTGAGTGCCCGGCATTCCGGTTGCGAAAAAAACCGGTTGGCAACGCCGAGCGTGGCAGCCTGCCTGCCGGTGCTTTCAATATCGATACCGACCGTGCGCTCCCTCGTCACACCCAGCACGACACAATCGTTGGTGTGGGTGATATTGAAAGACAGGGACGCGGATTGTTCCCCGTCGCTTTTCAGAAACGGCCGGCCATATTGATTATTGTCGAAAGCAAGTTGCTGTGGATCCGATGAGAGATAACGGGCAAGGACCGTGCGGGTGAGGGCGCGGGTTACAAGAAATTGGTGCTGATCTGAATCACGCACAAGGCGCTTCATCCGGGCTGCTTCATCGGGCGCCAGCAGGCCGCGATACCCGGCCAGCAGCGCGTCGTCTTTCACATCGCCTGGCCGGGTGACCCAGATATCGATCCTGTTCGGCGAAGCGGACAGTTCACTTTGCGGCATGACGGGCTTGTCAGGGCAGATTGACGGCATAATGCATGTCGTTTGTCAGGCATCGCGAACAGCGCAGTTCCACCGGATTGCTCTCAAGATCACGGGCGATGCGGGTAATCAGCAGCAATGGCTCGCCAACGTCGCATCCGAGTGTGGCTGAATCGCCGGCATCGCACAGGATGGCTTTGAGTTGCTCATCGGCCTTGGCGATTGTTATGCCCCAGCGGCTGGAATAGAGCTGGTAGATATTGTTCGGAATTTCCGTCAGATCCTCAAAGCCCGGATAGGTGATCGTCGGAATGCAGATGGTTTCAGCGATAGTCGAACTGCCGCCAATCTGGCGCACACGCTCAATGCGCCACACCGGCGATTTCGACTTGATCGCCAGCGCTTCGGCTTCGACTTCGGTCGCCGATTCCTGCGACCAGCGCAGCAGCCTCGATTGCGGAAATGCGTCGTTATCGGGCCCGTCGTCGGCAGTCAGCCGGAAAAACTGAAACAGAATGCGCGAATCTTCGGGTTCGGCGACAAAGGTGCCGCGCCCCTGTCTGCGCACCAGGAGATTTTCGGCCGTCATGGCATCGAGAGCCTTGCGCACGGTGCCCTGGCTGACGCTGAGTTGCCTGGCCAATTCCTGCTCGCTCGGTATATTCATGCCCGGTTGCCACGTGCCATTGACGAGACGGCGAATGAGCTGGTCCTTCACCTGGGCATAGAGCGGTTTGAAACCGATATTCGTGTCTGTGTCCTGCAAAGTCTGGTCCATTTTTCTTTTTTTCTGTTTAGCCCGATCCGGTTGACAATGCCAGCATTTTGTATCTTATATAATATATAAGACTTGGGGCGCATGCACCCCAAAATTCCTGACTACATTGGAGGCAACCTTGAGTATCCCGCAATTGCTGGTTCACGACCACGAAGACAATGTTGGTGTTGTTGTTGTGGAAAATCTGACTGCCGGCACGAATATGACCTGTGTCGTGACCCATGATGATTCCGATTTTGAGCTGACCTGCAGCAACGACGTGCCGATTGGTCACAAGGTTGCACTGCGGGATATGGCTGTCGGCGACACAGTGGTCAAATATGGCGAAGACATCGGCAAGGTCGTCGCGCCCATCACCAAGGGCGAGCACGTGCATATGCACAATCTGAAAACAAAGCGCTGGTAGGGGAGCCATCATGTCACAGAAAATTATGGCGTACCGGCGCAAAAACGGCCGGGTCGGGGTTCGTAACCACGTTGTCATCCTGCCTTTGGATGACATTTCCAACGCCGCCTGCGAATCGGTTGCAAACAATATCAAGGGCACGATGGCGCTGCCCCATGCCTACGGGCGGCTGCAGTTCGGCGAAGATCTTGATCTGCATTTTCGCACAATGATCGGAACGGGCGCCAATCCGAATGTCGCCGCTGTGGTGGTCATCGGCATTGAGCCGGAATGGACAAATATCGTCGTCGAAGGCATTGCCGCGACGGGGAAACCGGTGACCGGGCTTTCCATCGAGCAACGCGGCGACATTGCTACGGTTGCCGCCGCTTCCCGCGTTGCCAAGGACTATGTGCACTGGGCGACGGAACTGCAGCGCGAGGAATGCGATATTTCCGAGTTGTGGATTTCCACAAAATGCGGCGAGAGCGACACCACCACGGGCCTTTCGTCGTGTCCGACGGTCGGCAATATGTACGACAAGCTGCTGCCGGAAGGCATTTATGGCTGTTTCGGCGAGACTTCAGAGATCACCGGAGCCGAGCATCTTTGCGAAGCGCGCGCCGCCAATCCGGAAGCTGCGGCAAAATTCATGACGATCTGGAAGTCGTACCAGGACGATGTGATCGAAGCGCATAAAACCTCGGATCTTTCCGACAGTCAGCCGACCAAAGGCAATATTCTCGGCGGATTGACGACGATCGAGGAAAAGGCGCTCGGGAACCTCGAAAAGATCGGCCGTTCATCGACCTATATCGATGCGCTGGGCCCGGCCGAGGAGCCTAAAAAGGGCAAGGGCCTTTACTTCATGGACACCTCATCAGCGGCCGCTGAATGCGTGACGCTGATGGGTGCGGCCGGATATGTGATCCACACATTTCCAACCGGCCAGGGCAATGTTGTCGGCAACCCGATCGTTCCGGTGATCAAGATTTCCGGCAATCCCAGAACCGTGCGGACCATGAGCGAACATATCGATGTCGATGTTTCGGGCATTCTGCGTCGCGACATGACGATCAATCAGGCGGGTGACGCGCTTATTGACATGATCGCGCGCACGGCCAACGGTCGAAACACAGCAGCCGAAACGCTGGGTCACCGTGAATTCGTCATGACCAAGCTTTACCGCAGCGCCTGATTCATGGGACATTTTTCCGATAACGAATAATGGGAGCCTTTAATGGCCAAAATCGTTATCACCGAATTCATGGATGATGATGCCGTTGCCGCGATGTCACAGCGGTACGACACATACTACGATCAAGGCCTTGCCGATCGGCAGGACGAGATCGCGCCGCTGATCGCCGATGCGGCGGCGCTGATTGTCCGCAACCGAACAAAGGTGACCGCTGAGCTGCTCGACGCAGCGCCGGGTCTCAAATGTGTTGGCCGGCTTGGTGTCGGTCTCGACAATATCGATCTCGAGGCCTGTCGTGCACGCGGCGTCACGGTTTACCCGGCGACGGGCGCCAACAATCTGTGTGTTGCCGAATATGTCATCGCCAACGCCATGACGCTCTTGCGTGGCGCCTATCAGTCGCAGGATGCGATGCTGTGCGGCGAGTGGCCGCGGCAGTCGCTCATCGGCAATGAAATGGCCGGCCGGGTCATGGGGCTGGTCGGTTTCGGCGGTATAGCGCGCGAGGTGGCGGTGCGCGCCAGTGTGCTCGGCATGCAGGTGGTTGCCTACGATCCTTATTGCCTTGCCGACGATCCGGGCTGGCAGATTGCCCGCAACGTTTCGCTGGACGGGGTGCTGGAATACGCCGATGTGGTGAGCCTGCACGTGCCGCTTACCGACGACACCAGACACATGATCGATGAATCGGCACTGGCGAAAATGAAAAGCGGGTCGATCATCATCAATTCGTCGCGTGGCGGCATTATCGATGAAGAGGCGCTGGCATCCGCGCTGTCCGACAGACGCCTTGCCGGCGCGGCGCTCGATGTCTTCGAGACCGAACCGTTGACGGCCGAGGCGGCAATGAAGTTCAGCGGTTTGAATAACATTGTCCTGACGCCGCATATTGCCGGTGTGACGCATGAATCCAATGTCCGGGTCAGTGCCGTCACGGCACAGACAGTGCTTGCGCATCTGGAAGATAATGGCGAACAGGCCCCGCAGCAATGAGCGGCGATACGAAACTCAAACCTGATGATGTGCACCGGCTGATCCGCGATGCGCTGGTGCGCAGCAACACTTCGGAAAAAAACGCTGCAAGCGTCGCCGATGCGCTGCTTGCCGCCGAACTGGCGGGGCAAAGCGGACACGGTTTGCGACGGGTCGGCTCCTATGCCGCGCAAGCGGCTTGCGGCAAGGTGGACGGGCATGCCGAGGCCAGCCTGACACAGCACCGGCCGGGTTCAGCTCTCGTCGATGCTGCGAACGGATTTGCCTATCCGGCGATTGACCTGGCGCGTGAATGGCTGGTGGATGTCACGGCTGATCAAGGGATTGCCATTGCCGGCATCACCCGCTCGCATCATTGCGGCGTTGCCGGTGTGATTGTCGAAGCGCTGGCAAAAAGCAACCTTGTGGGGCTGCTATTTGCCAACACGCCGGCGGCGATGGCGCCCTGGGGTTCGACAACCCCGCTCTTCGGCACAAACCCCATTGCCTTTTCGGTTCCTGTCGCGGGCGGTGATCCGGTCACGGTCGACATTTCGTTGTCCCGCGTGGCGCGTGGCAAGATCATGGCCGCCAACCAGCGCGGAGAGGCTATCCCGGAGGGATGGGCGTTCGACGCCAAAGGTGCGCCGACCGCCGATGCAAAAGCCGCGCTTGCCGGCACGATGGCACCGCTTGGCGATGCCAAGGGAACGGTTCTGGCGCTGATGGTTGAGCTAATGTGTGCCGGGCTGACCGGTGCCAATTACAGTTATGAACAGAGCTCGTTTCTCAACGCTGAAGGCAATCCGCCCGGTGCCGGGCAGACGTTGATCGCCATCGATCCCGATGCGTTCGGTGTTGACGGGCGCGGGCGCTTTGCAATGATGGCGCAGATGATCGGATCGTCTGACGGCGCTCGGTTGCCTGGCCGCCGCCGTCAGCAGATTGGCCGCGATCTGCAGCGCGACGGAATTCCCGTCGATCCCGGTCTGTTGTTGGAGATCAAGTCGATCGGCATGTGGGCGCCAGATAATTCAAGCAGGTATCACAGTCCGCCGTCGGGGTCGTAAATATAGCCGATACCGCGGACGGTCTTGATGATTGCGGGTTTTGCCGGATTATTTTCGATCTTGCGCCGCAGCCGCGAAATCCGGATATCGATGCTGCGGTCAAACGGGTCCCAGCTGCGGTCATGGGCCTGTTCCAGGATCTGATCGCGGTTGAGAACCCGCCCGCGATTGTCCGCAAACGCTTTCAGCAGATTGAATTCCATCGCCGTGAGCGGAACCTCGGCGCCATCCGGTGCGTGCATCTTGGCGGATTCAATGTCGAGAACATATTCCCCGAACTGTGCGGTGCCGGCATCAACTTTCTTTTTTGGGCTGTCGGCGCTACGGCGCCGCAACACGGCTTTTACGCGTGCCTCAAGTTCGCGCAGATCGACGGGTTTGCCGAGATAGTCGTCGGCGCCCATCTCGAGCCCGATGATCCGGTCGACAACCTCGCCGGCGGCCGTGAGCATAACCACGGGCGTCTGATCATCGATGCGCAGCGAGCGCAGGGTTGTCAGGCCGTCTTCGCGCGGCATATTGATGTCGAGGATAATCAGATCGATCTTGGTTCCGGCCAGGATCGCCCGCAATTCGTCGCTGCTGGCGGCTTTTGAAACATTGAAGCCGCGTTTGCATAAATATTCGTGCACCATTTCACGAACATCCAGTTCGTCATCGCAGACCAATAGGTGATAGTGACTGTTTTCCATTTACTTACTTTTCCGCCCGTTGAACATTGGGAACGCACGCTGCACCGGTGGATGCACGGACACAGGACAGTTCGCACCAGGCGCACCGGCTAACCCTGTATCGGCGCGCTCCACCAACCGTGGAGCACACCGGTGCGCACGGGGCGCTCTGCCGATCTGACAAATCCACTGTGGTGAAATGGGTCAAAATTCAGTTCCCTTGATTAAGAATACCATAAACGAGTTCGCGCAATTCCGCCGGAGAAATGGGCTTTTCCAGATAGGGCCGTTTCGATTCCTGCAGAAGCGACAGGGAGGCGACACTCATCGTGTCACCGGTGATAAATGCAGTCCTTTCAAGAACGTCCGGATGACCGTCCCTGATGGATTCGTAGAGGCCACGGCCATCGAGCTCAGGCATGTTGAGATCACTCAGCAAAAGGTCGTAGGTGCGGTCTGCCAGCATTTCCAGCGCATGTGTGCCCGAGTGGGCAAGATCGACGCGAAAACCTTCCTTTTTGAGAATCTCTGCGATCAGCTCCGCAACATCGACTTCATCGTCGACGATGAGCGCTCTCACGCCACTGGCCTGGCGGTCGGTATCGTCACCCTTTGCGCCATTTTCCGACGGCCTGCTTGCGATCGGCAGGCATATGCAGAAACGACCACCGCCGCGGAAATCCGTATCGACCCATATGTGCCCACCATGGGAAAGAATGATGCGGTGGCAGAACGCCAGACCAATTCCGGTTCCGTCACCGACGTCTTTCGTGGTGAAGAACGGCTCGAATATGCGCGCCATGATATTCTTGGGAATGCCGGGGCCGTTGTCCGTTATGTCGATCTGGACGAATTCACCGGAACTTGTAACGCTGGTGGACACGGTCACCCGGTCGCCCTTGCCTGCATTGGCGATCGCCTGCTCGGCATTCATGATGAGATTGATGATTACCTGTGTGATCTGATCCGCATCGGCTACGATATTTGGCAAGTTGTCAGCCAGATCGCAGGTGATCTCCAGTCCGTCGTCGCGGTTGCCGTAGCCGGTCACATCGGCCGCGGTGGAGATGACCGTATTGATGTCGGTGTTTTCCATCTTTGTCGGTTGCTGCCTCGCCATGGCGAGAAAGGTTTTGACGATCTTGGCGCAGCGTTCGGCCGCATTGCTGATCTTCTCGATGCGCTTGATCGTTTCGGGTTCATGCGCTTCTTCGCGCAACATCAGCGAATGGCCGACGACGATGGACAGGGGGTTGTTGAGTTCGTGCGCGACACCCGCCAGCAATTCGCCAAGTGCTGACATTTTCTCGTTCTGGAACAAAAGTTCGCGCTGATTTGAAAGCTCTTCCTGCAGGGCGAGTTCGCCGGTGAGATCGCGGGTGTTGGACACAATGACCTGTTCACCGTGGAACTCGATCAGGCGGGCTGATATTGAGCCCCAGAATTCTTCGCCATTGGCGTTCAGAAGCTTGACTTTGTGCTCGTTTATCCAGCCCTTTTTCCGCAGTATCTTGATATATTCGGCCCGGTCTTCCGGATTGGCATAGTAGTTCTTTGAGATTTCGACGGGCCCAAAAAGAGCCGTCGTCTCCGGGCTGCGAAACAACAGTTTTCCGGTTTCGGCGTTGGTCATCTGTACAGGCATGGGGCAGGCTTCCAGAACCTGCCGTATCATTGTTTCGGCTTCGTTTTGCCGCGTGAGGTCCATGATGCTTGTGACCACCACCTCTTTGCCCTTGTATTCGGCGATGCGGCCGTAACAGGTGGTAGGAAACTCTTCACCGTCTCGGTTGATGAGCGTGAGTTTATAGTCATCGACGCGACCGTCGGCCAACAGTGTCGCTATATAATCCGCGCGTTCGCCGATACTGCGGTAAGATTCGGTTGCCGATTGGACCCTGCCCAGCAATTCCAGCGCTGCCGGATTGCGATACAGAATCTCCCCGTCGCCGGCCCTCGCCATTATCACTGGAGCAGGGCTTGCTTCCAGAACCTGGCGGATCAGGAGATCTCCGTCGCGCTCGGCGGCTTCGGCCTTCTTTTTCTCGGTGATATCCGTTCGGGTCACGACAAACCCGCCGAGTTTGGTCGGATGGACGGATACCAGATAATGGGTTCCGTCGGAGTGCTTCAGCTCGTAATCCTGGATGTACTCAATGCCGCTTTCCAGCCGGTTGGACACCCATTGTTCCTCGTAGCCGACGGCATCGGCATAGACGCCGCGCCGGGCCGTTTCGCGCATCAGGATTTCCCAGTCGAGGCCGGGTTCCAGTATGTCTTCAACAGCGTGGTTCATCTCGCGATAGCGCTGGTTGTATAGGACGAGGCGATTGTCCTCGTCGTACAGAGCGAAACCCTCGGACAGGGCTTCAATGGCATCGCGCAGCATATCGCGCGCTTTCAGCGTATCCTCTTCCAACTCTGTTCGGTCGGTGAGATCCTGAATCGCGTTCAGAACCAGTTTCCGGCCTTCGTGTCCCGCCAACTTTGCGCAGCCTTCGACAATGATCTCCCGTCCGGACTGAGATTTTGTCCTGACCGGGTAATTCTCGATCGAGCCCTTGAGCTCAAGCTTCCTCAGCATCTCAAGAGCATCGTCCCTGTCGGCAAAGAACTCCGCGATCGAATGATTGTCCTGTTTGTCAGCGCTGACGTCGTAGAGCTTGTAGGATGCGGCATTGCAGTAGAGAACTTCGCCGGTCTGGATGTCGTTGACCCACATCGGCAGAGGAATGTTGTCAACCAGAAATTGCGCCATTTCCTGTTTGTGCTTTTGCAGGTCTATGTCGATGCTGAAATAAAGGGCGCCACCATCGGCATCCGGACAAGAGGACAGTAATCGCCAGCCGCCGAGTTTGGTTTTTGCCTCCAGGGCCGGACCGTTGTGGCGGCTCCACAGGTCAACGATTTTCAACCTGTCTTTCCGGTTCGTGCCTATCGCGCTTTGATTGACGCTTACAAGGCGCTCGACATATTCGTTCAACACATCCTGTGTGCCGGTAGAGCCTGAAATCACACTGGCCAGTTCCAGAAATTCCCCGCTCGCATTGACAAGGCGACCAGCGGAATCAAATCGCGCGACAGCAGTGGTTTGCCGGACGATTGTTTCTGTATCTGTCTGATGGTGTCTGGACATGACAAATTCCTATCCTGCCAGTGTTTCAGTTGGTTTTCAGTCGGGGGGCCGAATGTTTCAATTGTTTCAGGGTTTCGGGGGGCGGTGTTGATAACATCTTGAAATACAACAATTGTTCTTCACACCCGGTTTACCGATATAATAACAAATGAAACACAAATCGGTTTGATCTGAAAATCAAACGAAACTTTATCGTCCAATATAGCGGTCAAACGAAAATTCGACAGGAAAAGTCAGATGACCGTACATTCGAACATTGCCGACATTTTCAGTGCCCCGGTTGTGGCGCTCCATTCTTCCGCTTCCAGCAGCACACAATGGAAGCACCTCGCCGGTGAAATCAACGGGCGATTTGCTTTGAGTGCTCCGGACCTGCCTGGCTACGGTTCTTCTGAAATGACTATCAGGCCAACTGAGGAAGGCGTTGTTGCCGTTGCCGCACCGGTCATCGAACACATTGCCGAATTCGGACAGCCCGTGCACCTTGTCGGTCATTCCCACGGTGCAGCCGTGGCGCTCAAGGTCGCGCTGATGCGGCCGGACCTGGTCAAGAGCCTTACCCTTTACGAGCCGGCGGCGTTTCATTTCCTGAATGCCGGCGATGATCAGGACAGGGCGCTGTTTGCCGAGATTTCAGATGTTCGCGATGCGGTGAAAACCGGTGCCGAAGCCGGCACTGAGGACCGTGGCATGGCCGGCTTTATCGATTTTTGGAATGGCGAAGGCACCTGGACCAGCCTGCTGCCACACAGCAGGGAAAAGCTGAGCGCGATGGCGGCTTCGATCCTGACGGATTTTGCCTGCGGTTTTGCAGAAACGTGGACGCTTGAGGATGTCAGCCGGCTGACCATGCCGACACTGGTCCTGATGGGTCTGGAATCTCCGGAAGTCGCCCAGCATGTGGCAGCCAGCATCGCCGGTGCGGTTCCGGATGCGCGCCTTGCGATGCTTCCGGGTCTTGGCCATATGGCGCCGGTTTTCGAGCCGGAATGGGTCGATCCGCGGATCTGCGAACACATTACCGGCACCGAACGGCCGGTTGCGAATTGCTACTGGCCGCGGCGGTCGGCAGCCTAAGCATGGGCTGAGCCCATACATCGGAAAGGATCAGGATATGAATGTCATAACACCTATTGCACAGACACCCGATTACGGCGTTATCAAAACCAGGCAAAACGCTGCGTGGTCCTCCGGTGACTACCGGAAAGTCGGTGTGACACTGCAGATTACCGGCGAAGAGCTTGCGGAGGCAGCCAACGTGGTGCCGGGCTCGAAGGTTCTTGATGTTGCCGCCGGTAACGGCAATGCGACGATAGCCTTCGCACGCCGATGGTGTGATGTGACTTCAACCGACTATGTCGCCGACCTGCTCGAGGGAGGGCGACAGCGTGCGGACGCCGAGGATCTGGACGTGACGTTCAGGGTCGCCGATGCGGAAAACCTTCCATTTTCCGACGGGCAATTCGACAGTGTGGTTTCGACATTTGGCGTCATGTTCGCGCCCAATCAGCAGCGCTCGACCGGTGAATTGATGCGGGTCTGCCGCCGGGGCGGAAAAATTGCCATGGCCAACTGGACGCCCGACAGCTTTATCGGAACGCTCTTCGAGACCGTCGGCCGGCATTTGCCTCCGCAGAAAGGTCTGCATACACCCTTCGTATGGGGCGACAGGAAATGGATTGGAGAAACGTTCAAGTCGGACGCAAAATCCATATCGATCAAGGTCAAACGGTTCGGGTTCCGCTATCCGTCGCCACAGTATTTTGTCGACTTCATGCGGACGTTTTACGGTCCGGTACACAAGGCTTTCCTGGCGCTCGAAGACAGCCGGAAGATGGTACTGAACAAGGATATTCTGGATATGATCGCAGAGTTCGACATTGCCGAGGACAGGACAATGCACGTACCGTCTGACTATGCCGAAATCATAATCGTGAAGGCTTGAGAATGTTTCTCCGGCACATACCGGTGTGCGGGGCCGCTCAATTTGGCCCTGCCCGGTTCTTGTGGGTGAAAATACCGGCTAAGATCATCGTGTTACGAATACTGGCAGATTCGACAATGAGCAAGAATAGGCCAATTGTTCCAGGGAGTGCCAAACAATGAGTGAGCAAACCTTATTCGAGAAATATGGCGGATTCTCAAAGGTCAGCAAGGTTGTCCTGGCGTTCTACGACACGTTGCTCGACAGTGACGATATCGGACCGTTTTTCGACGATATCGACATGTCACGAATGGTCGATCACCAGACCAAGTTCATTGCCTCTCTGCTGGGCGACCCGGCATCCTATACGGATAACCAGTCGAAACAGCTTCATTCGCATCTGGACATAGAAAACAGTCATTTTGATGAGTTGAAAGAGGTGTTGAGCGATACACTGGAAAGCCACGGATTCGGCGCAACGGATGTTGAGGCCGTTTTGCAGGAATTCGAGAGCCGCAGACAATTAATTGTAGGGTAGATAATGTCAATCGAAGCCATCAATGAGCAGTTGCTTCGCGCCATTGGCTTGGGTGTAGCCCTGATCGACCGAACTGATTTTTCGTTTCATTTCTATGACGACACATTTGAAGAATGGTTTGGAAAACCAGAGGATGAAGCCGGCTTGAGCGGCGTGTTCACAGAGCTTGATCTGGATGAGCTGCACGCGGGCCTGAACAAAAACGGGCGCTATACGGCCGAAACACGGTTCAAGAATAAGCGCCGCACGATGGTCATTGCGGTCGATTTTACTCCGACAATGGAAGGCGGGCGGGAGATTGCGGTCCTGGTGTGCCAGAACATCACCCGGATACGCGAGCTGGAGTCCATGATCGATTCATACTCCATGATGGTGGAACGCAACAATCGCGAGATCAAGCGCGAGAAAGAACAGGTGGAAAAGCTGCTGCTCAACATCATGCCGCGCTCGGTCTATGAGGAGTTCAAGACGTTCGGTGTCGTTACGCCGCAGCTATACGACCCGGTTTCGGTGCTGATGCTGGACTTTGTCGGATTTGCCGACATGGTCGCTTCGTCCGATCCAAGCGTTACAGTCACGGAGCTCAATGACATCTACAGCGCCTTCGACCGCATTGGTGAGCAGTTCGGATGCGAACGCATCAAAACCATAGGTGATGCCTATATAACCGTTGCCGGCTTTCCCGACCCGACACCGGATCACTCAAAGTCCGCAGCCAATGCTGCGATCCGCTTCATCCGCTATCTGGAAAGGCGCAACATGAGCCATCCGAACCAGTGGCGCTGCAGGATCGGGCTGGCGACCGGGGCGGTGGTGGGCTCCGTCGTTGGCATACAGAAATATGTCTATGACATTTTTGGCCCGGCCGTGAACCTTGCTTCCCGCCTGCAGGAGTTTTCCGAGCCGATGCAAATCAGCGTGCAGCACGAGATGGCCCAGAACCTGCGCGACCAGTTCGATATGGAGAACCTTGGAACAAAACATATCCGCGGTTTCAGCGAACAACAGGTCTGGCATCTGCTCGATTCCACCAAGATCGCCAGCCGGGCGGGCTGAAACCGGGCCTGGTTTGTAGCGGAATGTCTCCCGCGTTTGAGGCCTACGGGACCCGGCTCAAGTTCTGACGACAGGCCGCATTGAAGGCATTTGAGAGTGTTTTGGGCACCGTCCGCAATGCAAACGGGTTGGTGACGTTAACTCTGAATTCAAGACATTTTGCCAACCTGCCGACAATGAGCGCTCCATCAAACGGCAAATCGCGGGCAGTTGAAAATGCCCTTGCACACAGCATCGACCGGTCAGCTGGGACCCAGCCTGCAATCGCCGGATTCCGGACCGTTTTCGGTATTGATCTGAGAACACTCGCCCTGTTCCGTATTCTGCTCGGTTTCTATTTGATTGCCGATATTTGTTTGCGCCTGCGCGATCTTGCCACGCACTACAGCGACGCGGGTATCATGCCGCGGATTGTCCAGCTGGATCATTTGTCCGATGGTGCATTTTCCCTGCATCTGGCCAATGGATCCGCAGTCTTTCAAGCAGGATTGTTCGGACTGGCGCTGGTGGCCGCAACCTGTCTCGTTATTGGCTACAGGACACCTGTGGCTGTCGTTGCGAGCTGGATATTGCTTGTCTCGGTGCAGAACCGAAACACATTCATCCTGTCCGGCGAAGACAATCTGGCGGTGCTGCTGACGTTTTGGGCGATGTTTTTGCCACTGGGCGCCCGTTACTCGGTGGATGCGGTTCTCGATCGCGCTCTGGATACTTACAACAACAACTATTTTTCAATAGCAACACTGGCGCTGCTGGTGCAGGGCATGTCGATGTACTTCTTCAGTGCCCTGCTGAAGTCCGATGACAGGTGGATACCGGATGGAACCGCCGTCTATTATGCCCTCAATCTCGAATATCTGGTGACGCCCTTCGGGTTGTGGTTGCTGCAGTTCGAACCGCTGCTGCGCGGACTGACCTATTATGTCTTTGTGCTGGAACTGTTGGGCCCGTTGCTGATTTTCTCCCCGATCTTCCACCGGACTTTGAGGCCTTTGCTGATGGTCGCATTCATAACGATGCATATCGGCTTCATGGCATGTCTGGAAATCGGTTTGTTTCCGGTCATATCAATCGTCATGAACCTGACCTTTCTGCCGTCCTGGGTGTGGGACAGGGCCGAGTCCTGGCTGGCACGAAGGCGGGTGGACAGTCTCGCCATCTGGTACGACAAAGACTGCTCATTTTGCCTCAAATCCTGCCGTATGCTTCGCATGTTGCTGTTTCTTGGTCCCGTGCCGGTTCGCTGCGCGCAGGACGATGAACGTATCGGCGTGGTTCTTGAACAAAACAATTCATGGGTGGTAACACGGGACGGGGCCGATTGGCTGAAATGGGATGCCATGCGCCAACTGGTGCGGGCCTCCCCGATATTTTCCGTTTTTGCTCTCGCCATGTCCCCTGTCTGGGTCCGAAAGCTTGGCGACTGCGCGTATGATCAAATTGCCGCGAACCGACATTTTTTTGCGGGCATCAGTGCAAAATTGTTTCCGTGGCGCCCGGTTCAGGTCAAGGCCACCCGAATGACCAATGGTCTTGCGGCAACGGCACTTGTGTTCGTGACTATTCAGAATATTTCGACTTTGCCTTTCATGAACTGGCAATTGCCCCGCCAGTTCATCCTGGTTCGCCAGGCGCTGGATCTCTATCAGCACTGGGCCATGTTTGCGCCCTATCCGGAGCTGACCAGCCCGTGGCCGGTGATCGAGGGCAGATTGATGAACGGTGAGCCGGTTGATGTCTATAACCGCAAATCGGGCAATGCGGAGCGTGCAAAGCCGGCAGTTGTTTCGGCAGTCTATGAAAATTACCGGTGGCGCAAATTCCTGTCGGTGCTGGAAGACCAGTCCTATCAGCCGGGACGCCAGGACCTGGCGCTAGCCTATGGGCGGTATTTGTGCCGGACCTGGAACGCTGACCGTGAGAGTGGAGACCGGCTGTTTACTTTCGACATAGTTTTCGGAGTCGAGTTTACACAACCACCGGAATACCGAAGGCTGCCGAGCACAGAGTGGTCTGGTCTCATGATTGTTTTGGTTAACAGACTGTTGTTTGCAAGCTTTTGTGACGAAGACTCTCAATAAAATTTGAAGGAAATATCAACAAAGTCTTAGTGTTCTTCCAGTATTACATCCTCTTGCCGCAGAGAGGTTTTTGTAATGCGTAACCGGTATATTGCTGCAATATTCTCCGCTTTTCTGGTGTTTTTGACCCCGGTTAAGTCGATGGCGCAGGATTGGATCGCATATAAGGTTAGTCAACCAGCTCATTACACGGAAGATAGTAAAAACTGGTTTCAGATTAATCAGGGCATGCAAATACCCGACGCAAGCTGGATACATACGGGCCGTCGCGGCCGGTTGCAACTGCGCCGCGGTAATGAACTGATTTACTATAGCCCAAATACGCTCGCGGCATTGATCAGCCGAGGTAAAGGCAAAAGCAAAACGCTGCTTCGCCAAAAATTTGGATCCCTGTTGCTTGATGTTCAGACTCGGGACCACAAACACGTCACTGTGAAAACACCGTTTTTGGCAGCTGTTGTCAAAGGTACGCGTTTTTCCGTCTCGGTCGATGACAATGCGGCTTCAGTTTCCGTCGCACGCGGTGCTGTGGATGTCTCTGCATCTGGACGCAATGGCGCCGTCAGTGTCGGGCCGGGACAGACCGCGTCCGTTTCCAGTTCAAACACCGCGGATGTTTCCGTCGCCTCCACAAACGGCGCTAATTCTGCCTCAAATGGCGGTCGGTCTGCTGGAGATGGCAAGGGTGAGGGTGACGGCGACTACGGATCCGGACTTGGAAACCGAAATGCCAACGGCAACGGGAATGGCAACGGAAACGGAAACGGTAACGGTAACGGTAACGGTAACGGAAACGGAAACGGAAACGGGAACGGGAACGGAAACGGAAACGGGAACGGCAACGGAAACGGAAACGGAAACGGGAACGGGAACGGGAACGGCAACGGGAACGGGAACGGCAACGGAAACGGAAACGGAAACGGGAACGGGAACGGAAACGGGAACGGCAACGGGAACGGCAACGGGAACGGCAACGGTAATGGCAACGGCAACGGTAATGGCAACGGCCACGGTCACGGCCACGGTCACGGCCACGGCCACGGCCACGGACATGGGCACGGTCATGGCCACGGCCATGGTGGTGACGACTAGTTTCCCGCTCAGGCCATCAGACAACTGACATCGGATTGTTCATGGGGCGCCTCAAAATATCCACACAGACCATGGCGCAGGTGTTCCTGTGCCTGGGTGTCATTTCGCTTCAATTGATTGGGGCGTTTGACGGTATCGGAAGCCTTTTTATCGAAAAAAGGGCCGAACTTGCGCCGAGGCCGGCATCGCAAGACATTGTATATGTTGCAATTGACCGAGAGAGCCTCGACCAGATCGGCGTGTGGCCCTGGCCCCGCTCCGCCCACGCGCAGGTGATTGAAGCGCTGGTCAATGCCGAAGTCGCGGATATTGTTTTCGACGTGGATTTCAGTAACCGATCGGTTCCGGAAGAGGACCAGCAACTGCTGGATGCACTGCGGTCGGCAGGCGGGTCCGTGGTCCTTCCCACATTTGTGCAACAGCGCTCAGCCAGTTCCAACAAAGCCTCGTCCCACACACAGACAATGCCGCTTACGCTTTTTCAGGACCATTCATGGATGGCCAGCGTCAGGGTCAGTCCCGATTCAGACGGAATTGTCCGGTCCTTTCATCTGGGCGTTGAATTGGACGAGCAGTTGGTGCCGTCAGTGGCTTCCATCCTGGCAAGAAAGCCGGTGGTCGGCGGCGGAAAGTTTCTCGTCGACTACTCGATCGATCCTTACAGCGTTCCGACCTATTCAGTTTCAGACCTGATTGCCGGCACCATTCCGGCCGCCGACCTTCGGGACAAATCGGTCATTGTTGGCGCGCATGCCCTGGAACTTCGAGACACATTTGCGGTTCCGGTCCATTCTCTGGTGCCAGGAACAATATTGCAGATCCTGGCTGCGGAAACCCTTCTGCAAGACCGATCTCTGCGGCCATCCAGCATCTTGCTGACCGGAGCGCTTGTCCTCCTCGTTCTGGCAATATCGCTGTTGCTGACCGCCCTTTCCGGGCTGGTCACCCGGCTGGTTGTGCTCGGGCTTTTGTCGCTCCTGGTGGAGATTGCTGCATTTTATCTTCAAAGGGACTATGCAATTGCACTTTCAACCGTTCCGGTGCATGCGGCGGTTCTGGCACTGGTGGTCTATACGGCCGTGACGCAACTCAATCTGCTGGCGCTGATTGTCCGGTTTGCCTGGATGGAAAACAGAAACACTCGCAGAGTGCTCAGCCGGGTGTTTGCGGACAGCGATGACGGGTTTCTTGTGGTCAAACAAGACGGTGACGTCCTGGAGATCAACGACAATTTCAAGAAGCTGTTCGACTTGACAGATGAGCAGCTTTCGACTGATTCCATTTATTCTCTGCTTCCTCCCAAAATAGTCGACGATACGACGAAGGCGATCGCAAAATTCAACCTTCAAAAATGCGCCGCTGCAACACGATCCGAATTTTCGGAGCGGAAGGACAACGGTGAGCGGGTAGTGGAATATTCAATTACGCCATCGGTGTTGGCGCGCTACCAGCAAAAGAAGGGCGCGGACGCCGGTTCGGTTTTTCTCACGGTCGCTGCGCGCGACGTCAGTGTGGAGCGGCAGCAGCGCGCAAAGCTTGAGTACCTCTCAAAATATGATGATTTGACCGGTGCTCTGCGCCGCCGTGAATATGTCAAAATTTTGAGCCAGCATCTGGTTGACGTTTGTGCCAATGGCGAGTGCGCGGTGGTCTGCGCCATCAATATTCGCCGGTTCAATGCTCTCAACCGAACCCTTGGGCGCAGTATCGGAGACTCGCTATTAAAGGCGATTGCAGCGCGGCTTGAACATATTGAGGTTCCTGTTTCACAGGTGGCGCGCCTAGAAGGCGATACATTTGTTCTGCATTTTGTCACCGACATGAGCAAATCCGGCATCAGACACCTGACCGACAAACTGATCCGCGAGCTCAGCAAGCCTTACGACCTGGAAAATATGCAGGTTTCGACGGACTTTCATGCCGGCGTCGCGGAAGCTTCGGACCTGCTGAGGCAGAATGCGGACGGGCTGATCGACAATGCCGAGCTTGCACTTGAATCTGCTCGGGAGCAGGGCAGCGGCGTTGGGTATTTCGACCCAAGAGACCTTGACCAACAGGAGCGGGCGCTTTTGATCGAGCGCGATATGCGCAATGGTCTTCTCAATGAACAGTTCAGCGTCGCCTACCAGCCCCAGGTGGCGACGACGGACGGTGAGCTCGTTGGGGCGGAAGCGCTGCTGCGCTGGACCCATTCGGAACTCGGCCTCGTATCGCCTGACGAGTTCATAGAAATAGCCGAAGCCAGCGGCTTTATCGCACAATTGGGTCAATGGGTGCTGCTGCAGGCCTGTCAGGACGCCTTCCACTGGCCCGATCACGTGAGTGTTGCGGTTAATGTATCTGCCAAGCAGTTCCTGCGGGGCAGCGTGGTCGAGGATGTGAAACGGGCTCTGAAGATGACCGGGATGGCAGCGCACCGGCTGGAACTGGAAATAACCGAGTCCAGTTTTCTGCAGGCTACGGAGGATCTTCTGGTGCAGTTGGCAGAACTGAAAAAACTGGGTGTGTCGGTATCCCTCGACGATTTTGGCACCGGCTATTCGTCATTCGGATATCTGGCGAAATTCCCGGTCGACAAGATCAAGATCGACCGGATGTTCCTGCAGCACATTACCGATACGGCTGCCAGCCAGTCCGTCGTCCGGTCCGCCCAGGTGCTGGCAGAAGGCCTTGGAATGAAGGTCCTGTGCGAGGGCGTGGAAACGATGGAACAGTATGAGATCGTGCGTGACATTGGTTGCCAACAGATCCAGGGATTCTATTTTGGCAAACCGCAGACCGCCGAAGACATCGCAAGACTGTTCAATGGCGCTGATGGAGCCTCGCTAAGAGACACCGGTTAGACAGTTCCGCTCACTATTCCTGGCTTGCCAATAGCACCGTGTGGGTATCGTAGTGTTCCATTAGTTGCGTCGCCTTGCCGTCCTCAAACTGCCAGATGTCGACCTTGGGAATTGTAACCGTATTGCCGTTGCGCAGGTGTGTCCACGAGCATTCGCCAATTGCCACAACACGACCGCCCTGCGCGACGTGCTCGTTGATATGGTAAAAATCCATGGACCAGTCATTCGCCAGCCCTTCGAAATATCCTATCACATCCTGCTTTGAGGCGCGTGGCTTGGTGAACTCCATGCCAGGCCTGCCGTCCGCAGCTGATCCCTAGTCAATGTGGTCGGACAGAATGTCGTACCAGACATTCGCGTCGCCCTTGGTTTCATGCCAGGCGGTGTAGGCGTGGCGGAGGATTGCGACATTGCTTTCTTCTTGCGTCATCGAAACTGCTCCCGTTGTTTGAACAATCCTTGATTGTAGTTAGCCCGGATTTCTCAAAGTAATGGGTGCATCGGCCCCAAGAATCTGAGAAAATTCTTTTGCAACAAAGATTTACCAGGTTCATGGACGGGGTCCGATGCAAACACACTGTATCCGCGAACAGTTAGAATTTGAAGGCT
>JAAEOH010000184.1 GCA_024244645.1 Hyphomicrobiales bacterium | reverse complement strand
TTAATGGGCTTACTTGGTAGACAGGATTGCAGTTGGCTGTGCGTGGCACTTCAAGGCGTTGTACGATCCGGCTGAAGGGAGCATTACCATGTTGTAATGCATCAGTCACAACAAGTTGTTGCCGTTTCAGCAGAGTGGAGAAGCTGGGGTGCCCCTTAAGGTCCCCTCGTATTGCAAGCATTTCAATAATGCAGCCCACAATCTCCTGCAACAGGACATCATCTCGGCCAGCATTGGGTGTCCCCACCACCAAATCCTCTATATTGCCTGCAAGTCGGCTCAGGGTTAGCTGGAAGGCTGCCATGAGCCCCACAAATATGGTGGAGCGGTGTTGAGCACAGAGGTCTGCAAGTGCAGCCACCAACCTCCCGGGCAGATAAACAGGCAAACCAGAACCCTCACGGCCACTGGATGTTTCAGAACGTGGTCGGTCAAAGGGGAGGTTCAGTGGTGTTGGTGTGTTAGCAAGCTGCTTCGTCCAATAATCCAGCTGCTGCTCCAAGTGTCCCC
>JAAEOH010000183.1 GCA_024244645.1 Hyphomicrobiales bacterium | reverse complement strand
GAGGCTGTGTGAAAACGCAGTCGCGGCAAAATCAGATAGAATGGAATTCTGCGGGCTGGTATTTCACCGGCGATGCAATGCGCTGTGATTTCAAAAAACCGTGGCAATGAGAATAGAATTCTAACGACACCGCTGAGATTTGTGTTTTCACACAGCCTCCGGACGAAGCTGCCATTCGTACTCGGAACTATTTTTCTGCTCTGTGAGCGGCGATGAGCGTTCTTTCAACGATACCGTCAAATTCTTCCTTACCAATTTGATCGAGATCGACGTATTTTGGTATGTGGTCTTGCCACCATCCATGAAGTCTTCCTTCAGCATCCAACACTTCGGCGGCTGCTTCTACGGCCACCAAACTTGGACGGTAGTGATCCTTGTTCGACATTCGACGCCACCACCTCACTTTTTACGGTTCTTGCTCTCTGGAACCTACGGTGGAAACACTAGAACCTGCTATGCAGACCAAGCTACCATCTCATATCCGCCGTCCTTAGTGGGCAACCACACTCCACCAGAGTCCGCGCTGACATCGAAAAATCCCAGCTTGTGCTTCTTTGCTAGAAAATGTACGCGTTCGTGTGCTGCGTCCGCTGACGACCACGAGAAACCCACGTAGATTATGTTCTTGCCGATACTGTAATCTGCCAAACTTGGATGGTCTTCATCTAAGCCTGAGGCAAGTGGCCCATTCATCGCTGGAAACCCGGGAATTATGTCGCCCAACCACAACCGCAACGTTTCAGAACAGACTGCCGGATCATCATAGTCATGGTTCTCTGTCCATTTTGTTTGCTCATCATACCATGCCAAAAAACCTTCTGAGTTTGAAGTGGGCGCGGCACTTGGTTCAAATACCATAAGGTCAAAACTCATGTGTTTCTCGCCTCTTGATCCGTCAGTGAGACATTGCCTGCGGAAAGCACATGCATATCTGCATGTTAATGACTATAGAAACAACTCCGAAACTGCACCAAAGGATTGTGAAATTGAGTTGGGATATCTCATTTATGGCGGCAGACAACCCACCGCCGCCTGTCTCTGAAATGCCAGACGAATGGTCCGGCAACCATGCCGAAGCAGTTGCCGACGTTCCTGCCAAGATTTCGTCCATACTACCAAAAACCGATTGGTCTGATCCAAAGTGGGGCACACTCGATGGCAACAGTTTTTCCTTGGAATTCAACATGGGTGACGATGACCCATGCAGCAGCTTCATGATCCATGCGCGCGGCGGCGGCGAGGTAGCAAGGGTGATCGAAGAGATTGCTCAACTGCCTGGATGGTATGCTCTGGATACATCACAGGGTGAGTGGCTGCATCATTGCTCTTCTGCGGAGGCGGGCATAGAAGCGTTCAATAACTACCGCGATCAAGTTATCTCTGGCCAACAAGAGCCTCTCGTCGAATTGGGCATACTCTCAAAATTTCGACGTTGGTTTAGAGCCCGTTGAGTTGATGACCGTATTTTCCAGACGACGACTGATAGCTCAGGTTAATTGTCGGCTGAGCGGAGAGGCTGTGTGGAAACACAAATCTCAGCGGTGTCGTTAGAATTCTGTTCTCATTGCCACGGTTTTTTGAAATCACAGCGCATTGCATCGCCGGTGAAATACCAGCCCGCAGAATTCCATTCTATCTGATTTTGCCGCGACT
>JAAEOH010000182.1 GCA_024244645.1 Hyphomicrobiales bacterium | reverse complement strand
GAGGCTGTGTGAAAACACAAATCTCAGCGGTGTCGTTAGAATTCTGTTCTCATTGCCACGGTTTTTTGAAATCACAGCGCATTGCATCGCCGGTGAAATACCAGCCCGCAGAATTCCATTCTATCTGATTTTACCGCGACTGCGTTTTCACACAGCCTCCGGACAATCGAGACGTTCAGATTCCAGTCGTAGCGAGCCATCATGAGCTCTTTGGCGACATAGAAACGGCTTTTTCCGACACTGGCAGAAAATCCCAATCTAATGGTGTGATACGATCTCGAGGGACTATGCTCGGTATCAACAGTGATAGGCCTTGCCGATGCGGTTGCGCTGGTTTGTCCCGAACAATGGCTGGAAGGAGAAAACCATGGATATGGAAAAGATTCTGGAAGACTTCGACGATGCATACAACGAAGCTTTCAACCGTGGCGATGCTGCAGGGTGTGCTGCGTTTTTTACCGAAGATGTTGTGTTGTTGGCACCTGACCAGCCCATAATTCGCGGAAGAAAAGCATTTGAAGATACTTACCGATCTCGGATGGACCAGAATAGCGGCGGCACACACACCAATGAGCTGGTGGAATATGGTGTCGAGGGTGATCTGGCCTATCAGGTGGGAACCTACGCCATCGCAGATGCAAACCCGCCTGAACAGGGTAGTTTTGTCAATATTCTGAAACGCCAGCCGGACGGCACATGGAAGGTCAGCGTGTCCATTTTCAACAACAGCAAGCCTTAGATTGTCGCGAGCGCTGATTGACCGCTCGCAAGCCGACCATGGTCGGCGATTAGACGTATCTGCTCTCATTTCTATCTCGGCCAGCGACGCGCCGATCAGGACCAAGAGCATTGTGCGCCGGCGATGAAGCTCGGCGGTTACCGTGCGGGTCTTTGAATCAGAAATACTTAATTGCAACCCAATGACCGATTTGCGGACTAGTGCTGCGGTTCCGCTCGCCACCAGGATATTGATTCGGCATTCATACGGGTGCCGAAAGCACAAAGTGTCCGAATGCCGGGCCGAATCCGATCGTTTTTCTGATCTCAACTTGACGCAAACAGTGAACTGGCAGGAAGCCATGAACATCAATCGCAGTTTCATCTTGGTGTTGTCGACTTTCTTTGGGATCGTGGTGGCGGCCTGGGGATTGTCAGACCGCGACGCCAGTGCGCAGTCCGCCAGTCAAAAGAAAAGCGTCATCGATGCCGGAATCATGCAGACGTTGACCAATGATGCAGGTGTGCCGATTTCAGTTGCTGTCGCCGACGACAGATATGTGTACGTGTCTGCCCTGCACCTTTCGATCTGGAAACGCGGACTCTTGTAACCGGGTCGATTGAGGACCAGGCTGTCAACGCCGGAGTAAATTTCCATCATTTCCCGGAGTAAAACTCCACCACTCATGCATTGCGAAGGGTTGTCCATAGGCCCGCGCAGCAGAGTGCCCACACGGCTTGCGTCGCGGAGCGGGGCTGTGGTCAAGCCGGGCTTTACGGTGCTTACGGCTGTGTTTGAGCCGGAAGCTTTCACCATGGTATTGTCAGACGGATGTGAACCAGGCTGTGAACGGACAGTGAGACTGTCCGTTATGTCGCGCCGAGCCTGCGCCACTGGGCAAGAGCGGCGGCGCGGTTAAGTTTGAAGTTTTCACGTGAATAGAGGTGGCGCTCCAGG
>JAAEOH010000181.1 GCA_024244645.1 Hyphomicrobiales bacterium | reverse complement strand
TTTTTTGTTCGCCGCGCGCTGACATCCTGGCCCCGCAAACCCACCCAGGCGCTGGGCGCCGTGATGCTCATTCTCCTTTTGAGCCTTCTTCTGGCAGTGACGTTATTTGGGGACAGGGCGATCGTATTCAGCGTCGGCGCCGGTGCCATTGCTCTTTCTTGTGCTTACCCGCTGGTGATTGCGATGCTGCGTCGCTTCGACGAAAAAGAGAGCTGGGCGCCGATCGACTACCCGGATGAAAGCGAACGTTTGATCGGACGGCGTCCTTCGACAAAAAGTCTCGAGGACATATCATCACGCTCCCTGATTATCCGTACAATATTGCTGAGCGCGATTATCCTCGTTGCCGGCGTGGTTTTGGCACTGTCCGCCGATGCCATCGCTCATGTCAGTACGCTCGGATCGTCTTTTATTGGTACCAGCATGCTTGCCGCTGCAACATCCCTGCCCGAGCTCAGCACAACAATCGCGGCTGCCCGTATCGGCGCTTACACAATGGCTATTGCCAACATATTCGGCAGCAACCTGATCATGCTGGCCCTGATCCTGCCAGCCGACATTGCCTATCGTGGCGGACCCATCCTTGCCGAGGCCGATCGAGGCGCCCAGTTCAGCATTGCAGCCGGGATCATGGTGACGGCGATCTACGTAGGAGGGCTTCTGGCCCGCAGGACACCGGTGTTTTTGGGCGCAGGAGCGGATTCCTGGGCCGTGGCGGCGATCTATATTGCCAGCCTTTGCGCACTCTTTTTCTTGCAATAGCAAAAAGGGTCGGCACCACACCCACATTGACCAATATCAAAAGGAAGCGCCTCAGAAGCTTAATAATCCTCGTGGCATTGGTGCTGATTGCAGCCACCGAACGTGACAGAATTTTGCAAGGAGTGCAGAAAAATGTTTGGGATCCGCCGCTTCGCCAGCAGACAGGACGCTGGTCGACAACTGTGTAGTCACCTGCCGGATTTCGATCCACCATCGACCGTGGTCGTGGCGCTGCCTCGGGGCGGCGTTCCGGTCGGTGCCGTCATGGCTGAGCGCTTCGGACTTCCGCTGGATGTTCTACTGATCCGAAAAATCGGTGTTCCCGGTCAGCCGGAACTGGCTTTGGGTGCGGTGTCGAACGGCAACGACATGCAAGTGACCGTCAACGAGGACCTTGTCGCAGTGCTTGGTCTGACCGCTGACGACATTCAAGGACTGGCTGAGCGGGAGCTGCCGGAGCTGGAACGGCGCCGGGAACTCTATTTAGGCAGGCATCCGTCGGTTTCCCTGACAGGCAAGACAGTAATTATCGTGGATGATGGCGTTGCCACCGGCGCGACAATGCGCTCGGCCATCAAAATCGTCAGAAAACGCAATCCGGATCGCATCATTCTGGCGCTTCCCGTCGCGCCGCGGTCGACTCTCAGGCAGTTGCAACAGCAAGCTGATGAGGTGGTTTGCCTACAGCAGCCGGATCCCTTCATTTCGGTTGGATACTACTATTCGGACTTCGGTCAGATTGATGATGCGATGGTGGTGGATCTATTGAGACGCGGCGATAGTGAAAGGGAGCTTGACGGGACCGGTACCGGCAATAAGTGATGCCTCAACAGTGCAGCGCTGGGTGTAATCGATCGCCCTTAAGTTTCAGATAGCGTCGCTCTATCCGTGCATTCCGACAATGAAGCGAATGACAAACTTCATATCGTTTCAGGCGCTTTGCGCAGGGCGAACCGTATTTCGTTGACTTCTGTACACTCACCTTACGGCGTGTTCGATTGACCCGGCTTTGCGGGTGTCACGTCATACATTCCCGGCAAAGTGTCGCGTAAGGTACAGCGTCCAGACGTTCTTCCGATATGGGTTCGCCGCAGTCGAGGCACAGGCCGTAGACCTTGTTTTCAATACGCTTGATCGCGGCGTCTATCGCAACGATTTCTTCCTGGCCGGCCCGCCCCTGTAGCTCAAATACTTCGTCAAGTTCGCGTTCGGTGGCGCGTTCCTCGACATCCGGGTCGACGGGATCATCCAGCCAGTCGTCGAGTTTTGTCAGTCTTTCGATCAGCTCGGACCGTCGATCCAACAGGCGTCGTTTGCGGGTTCTTAGATCGGTTGTTGTGTTCATCGGTATGGCTCATTCCTTTTCGGCCAGCGCCTTCAAGGTCGCTGGCTGGCGAACACATATGCGATGCTTGCTCGGGAGATCAATAACGCCATCGAGGCGCAATCTCGTGAGTGTACGGCTGACGGTCTCGTGCGAAAGACCGAGAAAATCTGCAATGTCGGACCTGGGCATGGGAATGTCAAAGCAGATCCTGCGATCCTTGTTCTCCCCAACGCGTCCCATCAACGCTGCGAGAAAGGAAGCGACCTTTTCCATCGCCGATTTTCGGCCGAGCATAATGAAGTGCTCTTGCATACTGTTGACTTCCGACGCTGCGTATTTGAGCAGTTCATTGCAAAAGGACGGATCCCTTTCAAAGTTTGTGCTGAAGGCGTTTTTATGATGAACTCGCAGCTTAGCATCGCTGACAGCTTCGCAGTCGCAATGGTAAAACCTGTCATGGCTGAGCCCCACCACATCGCCGGGGTAACCAAAAGAAAGTATTTGGCGGCGACCATCAAAAAGGATTTTGGACGTCCTGACGACGCCCTCGATGATCTCGTAAACGAACTCCGCATCATCGCCCTCAAAAAACAGTGGGTGGCTGGCGGGAAAATGGACAGGCTGGGTATGCGTTGCGCCGCCAACGCCGACATTTGCTGAAACAACGGCGGTATTCTTGAAGATGCTGACAGGGGACGTGACATACATACTGAACCTCCGATACGCGTCATTGAAACTACAGCTATTCAAGCACCTGCATGTATCGCTGGTATCAAGCTTTTGTATCAATTTGTATGAGGAAGTAAGATTGTACGAGAACGCAAGAATGACTTGTTTTTGGATTAGGTTGTCCCGTTCAAGTGGCGCCGATCATTGTGGGGCGTACAACGCCGGGACTGGTGGTACACTGGGCGCACTGTGAACGAGAAAACCAAAACCATACTGGTCGTAGATGATGATCCCAAGATACGCCAGCTGTTGCGCCGCTGCTTTGAGATGGAAAACTATCTTGTATTGGAGGCTGACAATGCAGACGCAGTTCATGCCTGCCTCCAGGAAGGCGTGGTAGACCTCATCACGCTCGACCTTAATCTCGGCTTGGAAAATGGCCTGGACATAGCCGCGGATTTGAGGACGAAATCCGATGTTCCGATCATTATTGTGACTGGAAAGGGTGACGTTATAGACCGAGTTGTCGGTCTGGAGATGGGCGCCGATGACTACATTGCCAAACCCTTCCACATTCGCGAGGTTCTGGCGCGTGTCCGCTCCGTTATCCGTCGCAGCCAGGATCGTGCAAGCTTCGCAGCTGAAAAAGCCGAATCCGATGTTCAGCGGGGCACAGACAAGGTTTTTCAGGTGAATGGCTGGACAGTCTGCCCTTCTCGGTTCGAATTGAAGGACAGCGATGGCAAATCGCACAAGCTTACGGCCAACGATTTCAAACTGCTATTGGTGTTTCTTGAAAGCCCGAAGAGGGTTTTGTCCCGCGATCAGATTATGGACCAGATGAATGGTCAGGACTGGACACCCTTCGATCGGACAATCGACAACCAGATCGCCCGCCTCAGAAAAAAAATCGAACCCGATCCGAACAATCCGAAAATTATCAAAACGGTCCGGGGGGTGGGGTACATGCTGGCCGCCGATGTCACCGCCGTCTCATGATTCCATATGAACAAAACTTGCTCGAGAGCGTGTCTTGTTCATACGGGATCATTTGATGGCTCGCACTTGTGGTGGGGTGGCACCACGGCGCGCAACCCGCCTTGTCAGCGACCAAAATCGCTCAGGTCAAATGATGCCGTATGAACAAGATACGCTCTAGGGCCGTGCATCAATCGCCTCGCGAACAGAACGTGCAAGTTCTGCCTGGCGGTAGGGTTTTCTCAGCAATCTGACCGAACGGGAGGCAAGTTCCTCCGAATGGACAAGGTCTTCGGCATATCCGGACGTGAGCAGCACACCGATTTTGGGATATTGCTGCTGCACGGTATCGGCAACTTCATATCCGGAAACGCCGCCGGGCATCACAAGATCTGTAAACACCAAATCAATATCGGGTTTCTGCCGCAGCAGGCTGAGGGCCTCTTTGCCGTCGCTGGCCGACACGGTGCGATAGTTGAGCACCTCTAGACGCTGCAGGGTCAGTTTGCGCACCCGCGGATCGTCTTCCACGACAAGGATCAATTCACCGGAACCCTGAAAGGATTGTGCGGGAGCGTTCTCGGTATCTTTGGCTGATGCGTCGGCAACGCCTTCATGACGGGGTAAATAGAGATTCACCGTCGTTCCAAATCCATTTTCCGAGTAGATCGTGATGTTTCCGCCGCTCTGCTTGGCAAAGCCGTAAACCATTGAAAGGCCGAGCCCCGTGCCTCCGCCGGCCTTTTTTGTCGTAAAGAACGGCTCGAATACCTTGTTGAGAACTTCATCAAGCATGCCGGTTCCGGTATCCGACACCGAAATACGGATGTAATCACCCGGTTTGACGTCGACCTCCTTCGCCGTATAGTTGTGGTCAATGTCAGCATTGCATGTTTCAACGATCAGGCTGCCGCCATTGGGCATGGCATCGCGGGCATTCAGCACGAGATTCAGCAATGCGGTTTCCACCTGTCCCGGGTCGGCATGGGTCTTCCAAAGCCCCTCTGCCAATGTGGCGTCGAAAGTGATTTGGCCCCCCAGCGTCCGCTTCAATATCCCTGAAAGGTCGCTGACGAGTGCGTTGATATCGACAACTTTCGGATGCAGTATGCTTCGTTTTGCAAATGCCAGAAGCCGATCGGTCAAATCGGCACCCAGCTCCGCTGCTTCTAGGGCTTCCCGCAACAATTCCAGCTGCTGGGGCTCTTCGATTTTGTGTTCGAGCAGTTCAAGATTGCCGACAATCACGGTCAGGAGATTGTTGAAGTCGTGGGCAACCCCGCCGGAAAGCTGACCGATTGCCTCGAGTCTTTGGGAAATCTGAAGCGCGCGTTCAGATGTCTTTCTGGCCGTCAGGTCGTGGATTATCCCGCAGAAATATACATCCTCTCCATCCCAGAACTCGCTTACCGACAGATGCAGCGGGAAGTTTGAACCGTCTTTTTTCTGGCCGACGACCTCCCGTCCGATGCCGACAATTTTCTTGTTGCCTGATTCTAGGTAATTGCGGATGTACTCATCGTGTTTGTGAGCCCACGGCTCAGGCATCAAAAAACTGATATTGCGGCCGACAAACTCCTTGTTCGTGTGACCAAACAGTCTTTCGGCTGACTTGTTGGCTGACTGGATGATGCCGTTCCGGTCGATCGTTATGATGGAATCGACGGCGGCTTCCAACAGCGCTTCCAACCATGTCGCTTGTACCGGTTTAGTGCTCATATCCGCAGTGATCAAAATGTGACATCCGCCAATTGATGCACGTCAATCGCCCGCTATGCAAATCTGGCACGCTGTCGGTGGAGGCCACGGGTGCAGCCGGAGGCAGTCATAATGCCGGACTCAACACTGAAACAGCGGGAACTGGATGAAATCCGATGGGATCGCCTCGTCGACGAAATACATATGGGGGTGTGGTCCGTTCCGGGTGCGCGGCAGGCAAATGACAACATGGTGGTCTCCCGACGCGGCTGTCCATGGCTGCATCGAATTATTCCGGTACCAAGGCTGATGTGGACAATGTCAACCGGCTTCGCAAGATCGAGAGACAGCATATTGAAAGAATTCCTGAAGGGGAGCGGGAACAGGTTCGTCAGATTCTGCGGGCCAAGGGCATTCAGGGAAATGTTCTTGAACAGGCCGTAACGGCCGTTACGGCCGATGAAAAGACCTGGATCGACCTGATGCTGATCGATGAGTACGGCGTTTCGTCGAATTCTTCAGCGCCTTTCTTGGCGGCGCCTGCCACATTTGTGGCTTTTATGCTCTGCGGTATCGTTCCGTTACTGCCCTTCCTGATTTCACTGCCCAATCCATTCGATGTCACTGCTGTCATAACCGGTGGGACCTTTTTCGCGATCGGAACGGCAAAAAGCCGCTGGACATTGTCGCCCCGGTAGCGATCCGGTTTTGAAACCCTGTTGATTGGTGCAGCGGCTGCAATGATCGCCTATCTCGCCGGCAGCTGGATCGGAGCCGCTGCCGCGTGATTGATCCCGGTCAAGGCACTTGTCGTTTTTCCATGCGACAATTGCCCAGTGTTTTTTTGAGAAGCGGATGATGGCCATGAAACCACGCAAGACATGGATACTGATCGCAGATAGTACGGGTGCGCGGATCGTCGAACATCGCGGGCCGGGATCTGGTCTGTCGGCATTGCCTGACAAAATCTGGCAGGCATCACCTTCAAGCGAATTCACTGATCGGCCTGGCAGAACATTCAGCAGGATGGGATCGTCGCGGCACAAACTGGAGGCGCGTAATAAGGCATTGATTGAGCAGGAAAAATTCGCAACAAAAATTGTGTCGGATCTTATCGATTACCTTCAAAAAGAGCTCTTCAACGACATCATTCTCTGCGCAGCCCCATCCATGTTGGGCAGCCTTCGCAAACAGATGGCTGGACCGCTGAAATCGACCCTTCGCGCTGAAATCGCAAAAGATTTGAAGGACGTCCCTTTACAGGAACTGGCCCCGCACTTTGAAGGTGTGCTGGCTATATGAGCGTTCTTGATCCATCTCAATTGCGGGCTCCCTTTCGTGACTATGCTGCACTTTGCGACCGTCGACAGCGGTCAGACGAGCAAATGAAGTAAACCATGGAGATTCCCGATGAGACGTTCATTCCTTCCGTCGGTTTTCGGCGATGAAAAAGACACACAATCAGCATTTCACTCGCTTCACAACGAGATTGACCGGGTCTTTGATGATTTCAGGGGGTGGGTTTCGCGCTTCGACGCCGAACCCCTTCAAACCAAAAACGGAATGATTATACCCAAACTTGACGTGAGCGAGAAAGACGACACGGTCGAAATCACGGCTGAACTGCCAGGAGTGAAGGAAGAGGATATTGATGTTTCGATTACATCCAACGTCCTCACCTTGAAGGGTGAAAAATCCGTCAGCAAAGAAGAAAAGGAAAAGGACTACAGCCTGGTCGAGCGATCCTACGGAAGTTTCGCGCGTTCCCTGCCCATGGCCTTCGACATAGATCCTGACGGTGTTTCCGCAAAATTCACCAACGGTATCTTGACGATCACAATCAAGAAACCTCCCGAAATCGCTGAGAAGACCAAAAAAATCGAAGTCACAAAAGCGGACTAGCACACACACCGAGTTGAACAGGCGAGCGAAACGTCATTACTGTGATGTGAAAACACCCTTCGCGCCACTCGCTCTGTTTGTGTGCCCCGACGGCTGGCACCTGGGACAATTTGCTTGAGTGCCGGCCGTCAACAGAGGCCAGTGGACTGACCGGGCGACATTAGGAGAACAATTCAATGCCATACAAAACCATTCTCGTCTGCCTAACTACGGAAGCGAACGCACAGCGGCTGGCCAGGGCCGCATGTTTGCTGGCTGAAAAATTCGATGCTCACCTGATCGGGTTGCATACACTCCAGGAATTGCCGATTCGCCCCGGTGCGTCGGTGTACATCACGCCGGAGACGGTGGACGCGTTCAAGGCGGAACAAAAGCGCCAGTCCGAACAGATCAAGGAAACATTCCTGAAGGAGACCAGCGACGCCGGGAGAGCCGGGGAGTGGCGACTGGTCGAGGCTGGAACGGAGAATGCCGGTGACAGCCTTGTCGAACATGCGCGCTGTGCCGATCTTGTTGTCATGTCTCAGGCGGATCCGGACATGGATCGTCCCGACCAGGCGGGCGTACAAAAACAGGTCATTCAGGATTCGGGCCGTCCGGTTGTCGTCGTTCCCAATTCCGGCGACTTCAAAAGCATCGGAAACAGTTTGCTTATCGGATGGAGCGCGACGCGCGAAGCAACGCGAGCCTTGCATAATGCTATTCCGTTTATGCGCGATGGAGGCGAAGCCTCAATCATTTGGGTCTCGCATTCCAGGAGAGATGGTTCCCATCTATCGCAAACGGCGCATGAAATTGCCGTCGGGCTTGATCGCCACGGCGTCAAGACGACCGTAACACACTGGGACAACGTCGATATTTCAATTGGCGATGCGATCTTGAACGAGGCGTTTGTTTCTGGAGCAGACCTGATCGTCACTGGTGCTTTCGGGCACTCGCGAATCTACGACTTCGTGATCGGGGCGACAACGACCCACCTGCTCGAGCACATGACGGTCCCGATCCTGTTTTCCAACTGAGTTGGTGTTGCGGCGCGAATTCCAGCGATTGACCAGCCAGACAACGCGGACCGGGAGGTGCACACGCCGGCTCGGTCCAGGCTTTGTTGTTCAAGTATGTGACGGATGTCCGCGATCCTTATTCCGTCTTTGGTCCTTAACATCCGGAAATCCGAGACCCTGTTTGATAGCCAGGTAGGACATCAGATCGGTAAAAGTAATGACACCATCAAGTTTGCCGGCGCTGCCAACCAGCATTTTGCGCTGGTTTTTTTGCACCATCTTTTCAAAAAGCTCATCGACGGGCATTTCACCGGTGACAGTATTGTCGTCGCTGCAGACGACCAGAATATCGCTGAGGTGGGTTGTCGGCCAGTTTTCTCGTTCGATTTCGCGAATGAGCGACATATCGACATATCCGAGAAGATGGTTGCCCTCCAAAACCGGAACGAAGCTCACACTGTGTTTCAACATTACCTCATTGGCCGTGTGTTCGACGCTGTCCTCGACATCCGCCGTCAGAGGCGATGTGGTCATGAGCGCGTGTACCGTGTGATCCTTGAGCGCCGATTTGATCAGCAACTGCTGATAGCTGGCCCTTGAAGCGCTGACGATGAAAAAGCCGATCAGGATTTGCCACAGTCCCCCGATAGCACTTTGCGACAGCAGGGAAAGGACACCCGAGACGATCAGAAAAATGCCAAACAGGGTTCCAAAGCCGCTGGCAATGCGGGTTGCCCAAAAAATATCTTTCTTAAAGTGCCAAAGAAGCGCCCTCAGCACTCTTCCGCCGTCCAACGGAAATGCGGGCACGAGGTTGAAGATGGCAATGAGAAGATTGATGAAACCGAGATAGGAAAACACGACGGGAAGCGGTTTTGACGCGCCATTGCTGTCAAGGCTTGCGGCGGCAAGGTAAAAAAGCAACGCCAATGCAAAGCTCATTGCAGGGCCTGCAATGGCAATCCAGAACTCCGAGTTGGGGCTTTGGGGCTCCTGTTCAAGCTCCGCAACGCCCCCAAACACAAACAGGGTGATCCCGCCGACTTCCAGGCCAAAGCGGCGTGCAACAAGTGAGTGCGAAAGTTCGTGGAGGATGAGAGAGGCAAACAGCCCCAGCATGGATACGACCGATAGCGCGATATAGTCGTACTGTGTTTTTCCGGGAAGTTGAGCCGGAAAATAGGCTACCGTCAGGCTCCACACGATCAAGGCTGCAATCAACAGCCAACTCGGATCAATCCGGATCTTGAAACCGGCTATTTCAAATAGGTTTACCGCATTCCTGAACATGGTCATTTCAATGCCTGCGCCAATAGGATCGCTGATAATGCGAATGTGACGGGTTTGAAGATATGTTTTTTGATTTCCGTCAAATAGTCAGGTTTTCTCCACTGACAGGTTCGACTGCATGCTTGGTCACTACAAACGCTGCAGGATGTTGCTTCACGGAATTTCAGCTTGCTCGGCCCGGCGCGCGTCAGCCACTCCCACAAGTGCCGGAAATTCGTCCGGTGTGATGGTTTCTTTTTCCAGCAGCATTTTTACGCCGCTTTCCAAATCCTGCCGTCGCTCTTTCAGAACCTTCGTGGCGCGCTGGTAGGCGGTGTCGATGAGATCGCGTACGGCAAGATCGACTTCGCGCGCCGTGGCCTCTGAATAATCTTTCGGCCGCACGTCAAGCATGTTGTCACCGAGAAAGCGGGATCGCTGTTGTTCGAGAACCGCCTGACCAAGGCTTTCGGACATGCCGAACCGGGTAACAATCTGCCGGGCGACGTCCGTGACCTTTGCAAGGTCGTCCGCAGCGCCTGTTGAAATTTCGCCGAATACAAGCTCCTCCGCCGCTCTGCCCGCGAGCAGGACGGTCATCCGGTTCATGAGCTCTTCGGTCGTGATCAGGAAGCGATCCTCCGTCGGTCTTTGCAGCGTATAGCCGAGAGCGCCGATCGAGCGGGGAATGATTGAAACTTTGTGAACCGGATCGCTGCCCGGTATTGAAGCCGCAGCAAGTGCATGACCCATCTCGTGATAGGCCACCCGGCGGCGCTCGTCGGGGTTCAGCAGCCGCGTCCGCTGCTCCGAGCCTGCAACAATGCGTTCTACCGCGCTGGTAAAATCCTCCAGCCTGACGTAATCACCGTTGCGCCTTGTGGCGTGGATGGCCGCTTCATTGACCAGGTTGGCAAGGTCGGCGCCTGTAAATCCCGGCGTCAGGCCGGCGATTTCATCGACCTCCAGATCCTCAGACGCCTTGACCTTTTGCAGATGCACTTTGAGGATGGCCTTGCGGCCAATCCTGTCCGGTCTGTCCACAACGATTTGCCGATCAAAGCGGCCGGCGCGAAGCAACGCCGGATCCAGGATCTCCGGACGGTTGGTTGCAGCCAGCAGAACTATGCCGGAGCGTGGATCAAAGCCGTCGAGTTCGGCCAGAAGCTGATTGAGCGTCTGTTCCTTTTCGTCACCGCCGCCGATATTTCCAAGCGGCGAGCGTGCGCGCCCGAGCGCGTCAAGTTCGTCGATGAAAATAATACAGGGTGCTGCCTTGCGTGCCTGGTCAAACAGGTCGCGAACCCGTGCCGCTCCGACGCCAACAAACATTTCGACGAATTCCGACCCGGATATGGAAAAGAAGACAACCCCGGCTTCGCCGGCCACGGCGCGCGCCAGCAGTGTCTTGCCGGTGCCGGGCGGACCGACCAGCAGGACACCCTTGGGAACCCTTGCTCCAAGCCGTTCATATTTGTCGCGATCCTTCAAAAAGGATACAATTTCCTGCAGCTCCATTTTTGCCTGATCCACGCCGGCAACATCATCGAAGTTCACTCCGGTTTCCGTTTCAACATAGACCTTGGCCTTCGACTGACCGATGTTCATCAGGCCGCCCATGCCCTGACGCTCGGCAATGCGGCGAAACAGAAAAAACCACACACCGAAGAAGAACAGCAACGGCACGATCCAGGACAGAATGTTGCTGAGCCAGGTTTCATCCGACGTGCCTGAATATTTTACACCGGCTGCCTCAAGCAATTCAGCGATATCACCGCCAACCCGGATGGTAACAAAGAAACGCTTTCCGTCACGGGGGATCTTGAATTCGCCCTGTACGCGCGATTCCGAGACGACAACGTTTGTGATCTGGTCCCGTGCGAGCAAATCGCGAAATTCGCTATATGGCACACGCACCGTCTCCTGGGCACCGATCCAGAGCTGGAACAGAACAATCACGGCCAGTGCAACGAGAATGTAGCCAAGATTGAGTTGACGTTGCTTGTTCATCGGAAGCGTGCCTCCAGCATCCACCACATACGCTCGGAGCTTGAATGTTTACACAAGCCACAGACAACCTTTTTGACCCGGATCAAACAGCCCCGATGCAATCGAATTTGTTGAGAAATTTGAGTTTTTTAAGTTGTTCACTATATGTTCATGTATGACTATGCACTTCAAAAAGGACAGCGAAGTCGCCCAGGATCAAAACAAGGATGAGCCAAACCTCCGGCGTTGTCTGATGTGTGGGCGCATGTTCGAAAGCTTTGGGCCTGGCAATCGTATCTGCAAGAAATGCAAATCGAAGAGTGCCTGGCGCAGCGGATAGGCGTGGCGGCGGCGCGCGGGCGCTACAAATTTGCCGCGACTATATTTGACCTGGCTCAATTCCATGCAGAATTGATTTTGTCATGATCGCTCATCAGCCAAGGGATGGTGGGTCAGGTGAAAGAAATTCAGCCACTAAGCGCACTTACATTGCGGCAACGATGCGATCCGCTGCAACTGGGTTTTGAGACCACTGCCGATCTGCAGCCCACGGACAGGCTGATGGGGCAGCAGCGAGCGGCAGATGCTATGCATTTTGCCGTAGCCATGCAGCGCTCCGGATACAATCTCTACGTCATTGGTGAACGCGGCTTCGGTCACCAGGCGTCGGTCAAACAATTCCTCGAGCAGGTTGCCGGAGCCAAGGAAACGCCTGACGAATGGGTTTACGTCAACAATTTTGAAGTCAGCCGGAACCCCAAGGCATTGCGGCTTCCCCCGGGAAACGCGATGCGTTTTCGGGAAGCTATGGAAGAGCTGATTGATGATCTGAAGATCGCACTGCCGAGTCTGTTCGAAACCGAGGACTACAGAAACCGTCTACGGGCCATCAATGACGAGGCCAAGGAACAGCAGGAACAGGCGTTCGAAATCCTTCGGTCGAAAGCCGGGGCCGAGAATATTGCAATCTTGAGAACGCCGATGGGATTTGCCTTTGCGCCGACCAAAGACGACAAGGTCATCGAACCGGAAGTGTTCAACACCCTTGACAAGGCGGAAAGGGAACGGATTGAGGGCGTCATCGAAACGCTACAGCACGAGCTCGAGACTGTTCTGCGCAACATGCCGGTCATAGAAAAACAGCGGCGAGACAGCACTCGCAGTCTCAATGCTGAACTCGCGTCATCCACGGTGAGCACGTCCGTCGCCACAACTGCCGCGCAGTTTGAAGAAATCGCGCCTGTTCTTGATTTTCTTAAATCAGTGGAGGCCGATCTTGTTCGCAATGTGGGACTGTTTCTCCAGGACGGTGGTGATGAGAAAGTTGAACTGCTCCACAGAGGGGGTCCGGAATCCCGCGATCCGAGGTTTCGGCGTTATGGAGTGAATGTCCAGGTTGCCAATGGAGATATACAAGGTGCGGCGGCAGTTTTTGAGGACCACCCGACGCTGGGGAACTTGCTGGGACGCGTCGAACATCTGTCCCAGATGGGAACGCTGGTCACCGATTTCATGCTCATAAAACCGGGCGCTTTGCATAAGGCAAATGGTGGGTTCATTGTGATCGAAGCGCGGAAGATCCTTACGGAACCATTTGCCTGGGAAGCGCTTAAGCGTACGCTTCGCGGAAATTCCATACGCATCGAATCAGCAGCCGAGCAAATTGGTTTCGCGACGACGGTCACACTTGATCCCGAGCCAGTGCCGCTCGATGTCAAGGTCGTCTTGATTGGCGAACGCCGGCTCTACGACCTGCTTGTGCATCTCGATCCAGAATTTGGTGAATTGTTTAAGGTTGAGGCAGACTTCGAGGACCGATGGGCGCGGACCTCACAAAATGAAGAGCAGACAGTCCGTCTGTTTTCCTCGATTATTGTCGACGAGGATCTGCGTCCGCTTGATGCCGCCGGTGCGGCCCTTCTGCTGGAAGAGATTTCCCGCTACGCAGATGATGCTGAACGTCTGTCACTCCACATAGGCTATATAACGGATCTCTTGCGGGAAGCTGATTTCTGGGCAGGCGATGCTGATCGCAAAGCGATCACCGCCGCTGATGTGGAAAGGGCAATAAAAAGCCGCATTGGGCGAAAAGACCGTATCCGGCAAAGAGTATACGAAGCTATAGATCGCAAAACTCTGCTGATCGACACTGAAGACACCGCTATCGGTCAGGTCAATGGCCTTTCAGTCACGGGAATTGGCGGTTTCATGTTCGGCAAGCCATCGCGCATCACGGCGCGCGTTCGAATGGGCGCCGGCAAACTGATTGATATTGAGCGTGAAGTGGAGCTCGGTGGGCCGCTACATTCAAAAGGTGTGATGATCTTAACCAGTTACCTGAATGCCAATTTTGCACTCGACCGCCCGCTGTCCTTGTGGGCAAGCCTGGTTTTCGAGCAATCCTATGGCGGCATCGACGGTGACAGCGCTTCGTCGGCCGAACTTTATGCATTGCTGTCCGCTCTGTCAGAGGTGCCCGTCAGGCAGTCATTGGCGGTCACCGGTTCGGTCAATCAACTCGGTCAGATCCAGGCGATCGGCGGCGTCAATGAAAAAATCGAGGGATTTTTCGATATTTGCAAAATGCGTGTTCTGACCGGCGATCAGGGCGTCCTTATCCCGGAATCGAACATCAAACATCTGATGCTGCGGCAGGACGTGGTCGATGCGGTGGTGGATGGAAAATTCAGCGTTTTTGCGGTTCGGACAGTTGAAGAGGGTCTTGCCATCCTTACGGGTATGCAGGCGGGAAAGCGCGATTCGACGGGCAAATACCCCGCCGATTCCCTCTATAGCCGCGTCGAGCTCAGATTGCAGAAATTCGCTGAGGCGAGGCGGGCATATGCAGAGCGCAACCAGGGCGAAAAAACCGATGACTGATGTCCGGGGCAATTCCGACAAAAACGGAAAAAAATCGCGTCCGTTTCGTGTGCTTGCGGGCTTCGGGTCGATGGCGGACGAATTGCCAACCATCGATGCAGCGATGATTTTGGCGCGGGCCCTGGAAGCAGACATTACCGGATGTTTTGTAGAAGATGCGGACCTCCTCAACCTGGCTGCCTTGCCCTTTGCCAAAGCTATTCGCCCGTCGGACAGATCTGTCCTTCAAATTGAGCGCGAACAGATGGAGCAGCAATTCTCCCGTGCGGCGTCAAACTGGCAACGAACACTGTTTGCCAGATCCAGCCATTCATCCGTGCGCTGCTCATTCAAGATCATGCATGGCGCCTATTCCACCGAAATAGCCAGGGAAGCGGTGGCCAGCGATATTGTTGTCATCAACCCGCTCAATCTGCCATACCGGGCGCCAAATGCGGCCTCGCTGCTCTGGCATGCGATCGATGAGGCGATGGGCATGGTCATTATGCCGGAGCGCAGTCAGTGGCTCCCAAATGGTCCGGTGGTTTTATTGATTTCCGGCTCAAACGCCGACCGATCCGTCCTGACGATTGCCAATCGCATTGCAAGGGCAACGGGCAACCAGACGGTGATCCTGACGACCGATGCCGCCGAAGGCACACGCCAACAAATTCGCGATACCGCGTTTGAAATTTTCGCATCCGAAGCTGATATCCGACTTGTTGCGGAAAGTCGCTTGGAGACCGCTGCAGTTCGGATTGCGGAACTGCGGCCCTCCTTTGTAATTCTGCAACCTTCTAAGACTTCCCTCAGCGACGCATCAATCGCTTTGCTTCTGAATTCCAGCCAGGCCCCGCTGATGCTCATGCGTCGGGGATGATGGGGTATCCTGTTACCCCGTGCGTCGTGAGTTTTGCAGCCTCTGCATCGCTTGCCGGCCAATTGACGCAAATCAAAATCGAGCGGCAAGCCCCGTCTATCTTTTCAGGTGAAAGGCCACCTGGAGATGATGGAGAAGATCAAAAACAGCTACGTACACGGTGTCAGCGAGATGCCATTGCGCGGTCAGACGATAGGCACATGTTTCGATGAAACAGCAACAAGCTATGGCGCCAACGATGCCCTGATTGTGGCGCACCAGAACGTCCGCTGGAATTATGCGGAGCTCCAGAAAAAGGTCGATGCGTGGGCCGCCGGGTTCATTGCGTTGGGATTGAAGCCCGGCGATCGCATCGGAATCTGGACACCCAATTGCTGGGAATGGATCGTGACGCAATTTGCCAGTGCAAAGGCCGGTCTCATTCTTGTCAACATAAATCCCGCGTACCGGCTTCCCGAACTGCAATATGCCCTCGATAAGGTCAAATGTGCGGCACTGATCACAGCAGCCTCGCATAAGTCGTCCAACTACATTGAGATGCTGCATGAAATGCTTCCTGGTCTCGGCTCGGTCGAACCCGGGAACTTGCACGACGAAAATCTTCCCGATCTGAAGTGGCTGATCAACCTCGGGGACAAGAAGCAACCGGGATTTGCTGATTTTGACAGCCTTCCGGAGCGTGCCGGTCCGGGGCAGTATGCGAGGCTCCTCGAATTGCAATCTGAGCTCCAGTTTGACGATCCGATAAATATCCAGTTCACAAGCGGCACAACAGGATCTCCAAAGGCGACCGCGCTTACACATCACAACATTGTCAATAATGCTTACTTTTCGGGCTTGCAGATGGGGCTTGGTCCGGCCGACCGGATGTGCATTCCGGTACCGATGTATCACTGCTTTGGCATGGTTCTCGGTACTCTGTGTTGCGTGGTGCACGGCTCGGCGATGATCTTGCCCTCTGCCGGATTCGATGCGCGCGCGGTGCTGGAGGCATGCGCCCGCGAACAGTGCACGGCCTTGCACGGTGTTCCGACGATGTTCATTGCAGAGTTGGACGAGCCTGACGTCGGCTCGTTTGATCTTTCCTCGCTTCGCACAGGCATCATGGCGGGAGCTCCGTGTCCGGTTGAGCTGATGAAGCGCGTGATGAACGAGATGAACATGAAGGAGATTACGATTGCCTACGGCATGACCGAAACCGGTCCGGTCAGTTTCCAGACCTCCATCGATGATCCGCTGGAGCGAAAGGTTACCACGGTCGGACGGGTTCTGCCGCATACCGAGATCAAGATCATCGATGAGGATAAACGTGTGGTCGCTGCCAGGACACCCGGCGAACTGCTCACCCGGGGCTATTGTGTAATGCCCGGCTATTGGGATGACCCGGATCGCACCGCCAAGGCAATCGATGCGGCCGGATGGATTGCCAGCGGCGACATTGCGACACTTGATGAAGCCGGCTATTGCCAGATCGTCGGACGAATCAAAGACATGCTCATCCGCGGCGGGGAGAACATCTTTCCGCGCGAGATCGAGGAGTTCATGTACGCACACCCGAAAATCGAGCAGGTCGAGGTGATCGGCGTTCCGGACGAAAAATACGGCGAAGAAATCTGCGCCTGGATCAAGTTGCGGGAGGGGGAGACCCTCGGCGAGGATGAGGTCCGTCATTTTTGCGAGGGGAAAATGGCGCACTTCAAGATTCCCCGCTACATCCGCATTGTGGATTCTTACCCGATGACCGTGACCGGCAAGGTCCAGAAATACATCATGCGAGAACGCATGGCCGAACTTTTGGGTACGGCGACTGCGGAACCGGGCACCGGTGGACCGGATGGCTGAAAGTGGTCCAGCAGCGACTTGGAGGATTGCATGATCGAAGACGTTTTTCGGTTCAGCGACGACATCGGTCCGGCTAAGATCTTGCATGTCTACAATCCCGCCTTGGGCCTGAGAGGAATTGTCGTCGTCGACAATATTGCGGCTGGACCTGCAATCGGCGGCACCCGCATGGAGCCAGACGTCACCTTGGAAGAATGCGTGCGTCTTGCACGGGCGATGACGTTGAAAAATGCCGCCTCGGGACTGCCGCATGGCGGCGCCAAATCCGTTATCTTCGGCGATCCGGCAATGCCTGTTGAACAGAAGGAACAGCTCATTCGCGCCTTTGCCCAGGCGATAAGAAACGTTGAAAGCTATATCCCGGGGCCTGACATGGGCACCAATGAGCAGGCGATGGCATGGATCAAGGATGAGATCGGCCGGTCTGTAGGTTTGCCGCGCCAGATCGGCGGAATTCCGCTGGATGAAATTGGCGCCACCGGTTATGGACTGGCTGTCGCCGCGGAGGTTGCACAAGACTATTGCGAGCTCAGGCTCAGGGGTGCGCGGATCGTTGTGCAGGGATTTGGATCCGTCGGAATGCATGTTGTGCAGTTTTTGTCCGAACGCGGAGCCACCCTTGTCGGGGCTTCAGATTCCCGGTCCGCGATTGTCAATCCTGACGGCCTGGATGTCGCAGCCCTCATCGAGCATAAATGCGACAGAAAACCAGTGGGTGCATTTGATGGCGGCAATCCCTTGGACGGCAACGATGTCATAGGCGTTCCCTGCGATATCTGGATTCCCGCAGCCAGACCCGACATCATCAATGAGAACAATGTCGACCGGCTAGATTGCAAGGTTGTTCTGCAGGGTGCAAACATCCCCGCGACACCTGGCGCGGAGGCGATATTGCACAAAAACGGTGTTCTCGTGGTGCCTGATTTCATCGCCAATTCCGGTGGCGTGATCTGCGGTTCGATCGAATATCACGGCGGAACTCAGTCAGCGGCTCTTTTAGCAATTGAGGAAAAGGTGCACGTCAATACACACCGCATGCTACGCGCTGCTGCTGAAAATCGGATCACCCCGCGCGCAGCGGCAATGGAAATGGCGGAAACTAGCCTGCGCAAGGCAATGAGTTGGCAGCGCTGGCACAGGGCTGGTTGATTTGCGTCAATTTGCAAATTCGGTCCTGAGGCATGCTTGGAACAATCGTAACAGCACAATCAGGAGAAAATCATGATCCCTGATAATACTCTCAAGCAGCGTGTCCTGGATGAGTTGCGCTGGGACACGAAAGTCAATCAAGCCCATATCGGTGTCACCGCGTCCGACGGTTCGATCACTTTGAGCGGCCATGCGACGAGTTTCCCGGAAAAGTACGCAGCGGGCGAAGCGACTAAAAGAGTCCGCGGTGTCAAGGCGGTTGCGGATGAAATCAAGGTCCACCTGCCGACGGAACACCGTTTGGACGACAGCGATATTGCAAAACGAATTGCCCATGTTCTGGAATGGAATGTGTCTATACCCGACAACAATGTGAGGGCCAAGGTTCGCGATGGATTTGTGACTCTGACCGGCGAAGTTGATTGGCACCATCAGCGCTCGCACATTCTGAGGCAGATTGAACATGTCGGCGGCATCAGGGAAATATCAAACCAAATTACACTGAGAGCGCGTCCTACATCTGACAATGTCAAAAAGGAGATAGAGGATGCACTTTACAGAAACTCGGAGAAAGAAGCGAAGCAGATACGTGTGTCAATCATTGGTGACACCGTGACGCTTGATGGTCAGGTGAAGGATTTATACGAACGCGATCTGGTCAAGGATGCAGCCTGGTCTGCCCCGGGTGTCCGTCACGTCGTAGACAATATCCGCGTTGCCTAGGTTTCCGATGTAGACCCGACACTTTGAAACGGGAGTTCTCCATGGCCGTAACGACCCTTCTTACCGTACATTCGGCAGATGCTCCGATTGACACCATCAAACCCGCCATGGCTTTTGCTCGTGATGTCGGTGCGCATCTCAATATCGTTGTCCTCGGCATCATGAAAACCATGCCGACATCGTTCTATGGCGGTGTTCCCGAATACTATTTGACCGATTCACGCGACCAGACGATTCGCGAAGTCAATGAGTGTGCCAAGGAAGTTGAAGCATTGGTCCAGAGTGCGAATTTGTCTGCCAGTGTGCTTGTCGAAAACCTTGAAAGCGGGCTGGTCGCACAGCGGATGTCGACGCACGCCCTTTACGCGGATGTTGCAGTCTTTCCACACGGAAGCGTTCCGAACAGCGGCGCCACCGCTGATGCGCTCAATGGCATTCTTTTCAATTCAGGTATTCCCGTCCTGGTGTTGGGCACTGCGGAAAAGCAGCGTTATCCGTTCGAACGCGCGGTTTTGGCCTGGGACTTTGAACCGCAGGCGGCAAAAGCCGTTCACCAGAGTTTGCCGCTCATCGCAGATGCGCAAGACGTTCGTGTGTTGCTGGTCGATCCCGTCCGTAATCGCGCCGGTTCAAATCCGGGCGATGACATCGCCACATTCCTTGCCCGCCATGGCTTGCCGGTAACGGTTGATCTGGTACCCAGCGTCGGCAAGGACATTGCCGACGTGTTGCTCCGTCATGCCATCGACAAGAACGCAGACCTGATTGTCATGGGCGGTTATGGACATTCGTATCTTCAGGAATGGTTGCTGGGCGGAACAACGCGAGACCTGCTGTCGAAGACGGAATT
>JAAEOH010000180.1 GCA_024244645.1 Hyphomicrobiales bacterium | reverse complement strand
TCTTCTTACAGCATACAGTGCATATGCTGCTGGTGCTGAGGAGCCGACAGGTTTGCCACATCTACATGTGGAGTATGCAGACTATGCTGTGTGGCAGTGGCAGCACCTTGAAATGGGGGGACACTTGGAGCAGCAGCTGGATTATTGGATGAAGCAGCTTGCTAGCACACCAATACCACTGAACCTTCCCTTTGTCCGGCCACGTTCTGAAACTTCCAGTGGTCGTGAGGGCTCGTTTTTGCCTATTTTCCTGCCCGGGAAGCTGGTGGCTGCGCTTGGGGACCTCTGTGCTCAGCATCGCTCAACCATATTTGTGGGGCTCATGTCAGCCTTCCAGCTAACATTGAGCCGCCTCGCAGGCAATGTAGAGGATTTGGTGGTGGGGACGCCCTATTCTGGTCGAGATGAGATGAAACTGCATGAAATGGTGGGCTGCATTATTGAAACGCTTGCGATACGAGGGGACCTTAAAGGGCACCCGAGCTTCTCCACCCTGCTAAAACGGCAACAACTTGTTGTGACTGAT
>JAAEOH010000179.1 GCA_024244645.1 Hyphomicrobiales bacterium | reverse complement strand
GTGCCGATGGTGCTTGGTGTGGTCCTCGGTCAGATCGCCGAGGCGCGCCTCAGCCAGGTCTTCGCCCGCTCTGACGATATCGCCATCTTCCTCACCCGGCCCTGGTCGCTTTTCTTCCTGCTCCTGGCAGGGTTTTCGATCGTCTTTCCGACCTATCAGAAGAATATCGGCAAGGCGGTGTGGACAAAATACTACCCGCCGGCGCTGGTGATCGTGATGGCCTTTCCGGTGTTTCTCATGCCCGGGATCATCCGTCCGGTTGTCGCGGTCTGCATGCTGGCAATCGGGCTGGTCATGCTGGTTCGGCGTTATCGCAGCACGCAACAATCGCAAGCAGAAGCAAAGCAGTAAAGGATATTCCCATGGATCTTGGAATAGCAGGCAAGACCGCGCTGGTTCTCGGCGCATCACAGGGCATCGGCCGGGCGATTGCCGAAACACTCGCCGAGGAAGGTGCCAATCTGGTGCTTGCGGCCCGCAGTGGTGATCTACTGGGAGATATCGCGGCTTCGCTGTCCGACAAATACGGTGTCGAGGCATCACCGGTGGCCGTGGATCTATCGGACCCCGCCGCCGTCGAGGCGTTTTGCACGCAAATCAGCGAAGTGTTCAAACCGGATATGCTGGTCAACAATGCCGGTGGGCCACCGCCCTCCCCGTCAACCGGTGTCGCCACCGAGGTTTGGCAAAACTCCACCCAGATGATGCTGTTTTCCATCGTGCGGATTACCGAAGCTGCGCTCGGAGCCATGAAGGAGCGCGGTTGGGGCCGCATCGTTGCCATCGGATCGTCCGGCGTCGTCCAGCCGATCCCCAACCTTGCCGTGTCGAACACGATCCGGGGTGCCGTTGCGGGCTTCTGCAAATCGCTCTCCGCAGAGGTTGCCGGCGACGGCATCACGGTCAACATGATCCTGCCCGGCAAGATTGAAACCGCCCGCCTTGGCAGACTCGATGCAGCCCGCGCCGAGCGGGAGGGCAAATCCGTAGAAGCGGTGCGTAGCGAGGCGCAGGCAGCCCTGCCCATCAAGCGATACGGTCAGCCGGAGGAGTTCGCCAAGGTGGCGGCATTTCTCTTAAGCGACGCCGCGAGCTACGTGACCGGCCAGATCACACGGGTCGACGGCGGCATGATCCGCAGCATCTAGAGCAAGACGATGAACGAGCAATTGTCCAAGGCATCAGAAAAAGGCGCGTTGCGCCACGGCGGCCGCGTGCTTGCCGACCAGCTCGCCATTTTGGGCGCCGACACTCTGTTTTGCGTTCCGGGCGAGAGCTTTCTCGGTTTGCTCGACGGTCTTTACGAACACCGAAACAGCATCAGGGTGGTGACCTGCCGCCACGAAGCCGGGGCGTCAAACATGGCCGATGCCTATGCCAAGTTGACGGGCAAACCGGGCATCTGCGCCGTAACCCGTGGCCCTGGCGCAACAAATGCCGCCAACGGCATTCACACGGCCTATCAGGATTCCTCCCCGATGATCGTGCTTGTCGGTCAGGTCGGCCGCGGCATGATGGACCGTGAGGCGTTTCAGGAAATCGACTATCGCCGCATGTTCGGTGAGATGGCCAAATGGGTTGCGCAAATCGACGATGCCGCTCGTATTCCCGAATATCTGTCGCGTGCCTGGAATGTAGCGCTTTCCGGCCGGCCCGGGCCGGTTGTTCTGGCGCTGCCGGAGGACATGCTGGCGGATATGGTGCACACCGGGGACCTGCGCCCAAAACCGGTTGCCGAATGTGCACCAACACCTGCTGCTATTGGCAAACTGGAAGATCTGTTGGCGAAGGCCGCACGGCCACTATTGGTGGTGGGCGGACCATCCTGGAGCCCGGCCTGCGCAGACGCGGCGATCGCCTTTGCGGAACGCACGGGAATACCGGTCGCCGCGTCCTTCCGTTGCCAGGATTATGTCGACAATGCCCACACGAATTATGTGGGCGCCATCGGGATTGCCCCATCACCGGAGCTGACGCGCCGTATCCGCAAGGAGGTCGATCTTCTGATCGCCGTCGGGCCGCGTTTCGGCGAAATGACGACGCAGGGTTATTCGCTCATCAACATACCCAATCCGCGGATGAAATTCGTACATGTGCATCCCGGTCCTGAAGAGCTTGGGCAGGTCTATGCGCCGGATATTTCGATCGCTGCGACACCCTCTGCGTTCTGGGATGCGACCGGGGCCATCGCCGATGACGACGGTCGTCGGCGCTGGTCCGCATGGCGGGCAGAGAAGCGAAATGACTACGAGGCCTTCCTGGCGCCCACGGATGTTCCTGGCGCGCTCAACATGTCCGAAGTCATGCGGCATGTGAGCGAGACGATGCCGAAGGATACGATTATCGCAAACGGTGCAGGAAACTATTCGGTCTGGGTGCACCGGTTTCACCAGCACCGCGCCTATCGCTCCCAGCTCGCCCCGACCAGCGGATCGATGGGTTATGGTGTTCCCGCCGCCATCGCTGCAAAACTGGTGATGCCGGAGCGCGAGGTGATCAGCATTTCCGGCGACGGCTGCTTTTTGATGACGGCACAGGAGCTGGCAACGGCAAAGAAATACGGCACGTCAGTAATTTACCTGGTGGTCAACAACGGGATGTACGGCACGATCCGCATGCATCAGGAACGCAATCATCCTGGCCGCACACTGGCAACGGAACTCGACAATCCGGATTTTGTCACTTACGCACAGGCCTTCGGTATTTCGGGCGAACGTGTCAAATCTACGGGAGAGTTTCCCGCTGCCCTTGAACGCGCACGGGCGGCAAAGGGCGGCTATCTCATCGAGCTTGTCGTTGACCCGGAAGCGCTGACGCCGACACAGACCCTTTCGGCAGCGCGTGCGCAAGGTGAAGCCGGGTTGATGCAACACGAACTGCCACGATAGGAACCGAGGAAAACCATGATTGTCGAAGAACGTATCTATTCGCTGGAGGTTGGCACGGCGACGGAATATCTGAGGCTGTATGAAGCCGAGGGGCTGGCGATTCAGCGCCCAATTCTTGGGCGAATGGTGGGTTATTTCTCCACTGAAATAGCCCCCTGCACCAGATCATCCACATGTGGGCCTATAAGGACATGAACGAACGGACGGAAAGACGCGCCCGGCTCGGTGGCGATGAGAGATGGAAATCCTATGTGCAGAAAATCCGCCCGCTGGTAATCAGCCAGGAGAACAAGATCCTGCTTCCCGCACCATTCAGCCCCTGGGCTGCCGACGATCCCGCGCCTGATATGGCGCTCAACTGATTGAACTTAAAAAACGGATATCATTGATGATTGATCTTTATACCTGGACAACGCCCAACGGCCGCAAGGTCTCGATCCTGCTTGAGGAACTGGGCGTCGAATACAATGTGCACCCGATCAATATCGGTCAGGGTGACCAGAAAACGCCCGAATTTCTGGCCATCAGCCCCAACAACAAGATCCCGGCGATCGTCGATCAGGACAACGGGCTGAAGCTGATGGAATCGGGCGCCATCATGATTTACCTCGCCGAGAAATACGGCAAATTCATTCCGACCGATCCGTTGGAAAAATCCCGCATGATGGAATGGCTCATGTGGCAGATGGGCGGCCTCGGTCCGATGGCCGGGCAGGTGCACCACTTCGTGCATTTCAACCCTGGCAAGGCGGAATATGCCGAGGAGCGCTTTTCCGCTGAAACCCACCGCTTGTACGGCGTTCTGGACAAGCGGCTTGAAGGCCGGGACTACATTGTCGACGACTATACGATCGCCGACATGGCCTGCTGGCCCTGGATTTCACGCTACGAGTGGCAGGAAATCGATCTGGCGAAATACCCCAATGTGCGGTCCTGGTATCAGCGACTTTTGGCGCGAGACGCGGTTCGGCGTGGCTACCATGTGCCCAAAAAGGTCGGCGAAATTCCGCCTGGCTAGTCGGCCTGTCTGGGCACGATCGCGCCACGAATTCCGATAACACGGGCGGCGCGGTTGTGGCCGGCAAGCATCGCCTCATCAAGTGATTTCCCGGACAGATATACGGACAGGAACGCACCGTTGAAGCTGTCGCCGGCGGCAGTTGTGTCAACGACGTTTTGCGCCACCGGATATACGATATCCGGATTGTCTTTTGCGTTGATCGGCACGGGCCCATCGGCACCGCGTTTCAATGCCCCGGTTCCGATGCCATAGCCCGCAAGCCGTTCCAACGCTGCTGTCGCATCGGTATCGCCAAAGAGCGCCATTTCATCGTCGACCGACGGAAGTCCGATATCGCTCTGTCTCCACGCCGCCGCGACAGCGTCGCGTGCCGCCTCGACATTTTCCCAAAGCCGGGGGCGATAGTTGGAATCGAATGCAAAGACCCCGCCCCGTTGCCGAAACGCGGCTATCCACTCAAACAGCGCCTGGCGGATTTTCAAGGGCAGAATGGCCAGCGTGATGGCGGACAAATAGACGACATCAAACCCCTCAAGGGCAGAAAAATCAGGGGTGCCATCGGTCTGGAACATGGTGCGGGCAGCGGAATTGTCGCGCCAGTAGGAAAAGGATCGTTCGCCCTCTTCGTCGGTGCTGATCGCATAGAGGCCCGGAACAAGTTGGTCGTTGCGCATGATCGCGGCGGACACACCTTCGTTTTCGATAAAGGCGATCATGCGGTCCGAAAACGCATCGGTACCCAGACAGGTCACAAAGGACACATCATGTGCGCCGGGAATTTCACGAGTCAAGTAGATGGCGGTGTTGAGTGTATCGCCGGCGAAGCCGAGCTGGGCAGTTGCCCCGTCCCCGTCGAGCGAAAGTTCGACCATGGCCTCGCCCACACAGGCGATCCGAAGGCGCTTTGATCCCATCAACCGTTTCCCATTTTTTCAGCCACGCACCGACCAGCGTGCCGTTGCGACTGGATTACAGAACTGTAATGCCACGTCAAGGCGCCGTTCACATTGAGACCCCACATGCATTTTTGAGCAATGGGAGCTGATGTGATTGGAACGACCATGAGCATTGACAGCTCACGAGCCCGGCAGTCTGCCGGACAGTGGATCACGGTGTGCCTTTTCAGGTGGCGCGCCGTGGACCGTCTCGCCCACACCGCTGATCGGGCGAAGGTGTCCAGCAGGAAAACTGACCGGTCCCGTCCCGGTCCGCCCGCCATGCGCGGATTGGAATTGACGGGTGCTCGTGCCGGATCGGAGCCGAGGTTCTGATCCGGCAGCCGCCGAAGATTATTTCACAGAAAACTACACCGCGGTGGACGGTGATTCCTTCGTCGCCAGCCCGAGCGCAAGAAGATCCTCGATAAAAATCCGTTCAGAAGAATGTGCAATCGGTGCGAAGACGGTCACCTCACGATAACGGTACGGGTCCAAACAAATGTCCCGTCTGCCGGCAGCAAGGATTGTCGTGTCTGTATATTTCCGCATCTGCACCGATGCAGAAGCCGGCCAACAGCACGACGGATTGTATTAAGTGCTGTTGCATACGGCTTCGGGGGCACCGAATTTGTCACTTGCCTGGTGCGTATCCGTTTTCCGATGTCACCGGCGCGGTTCACCGATCTCGTTGCGTTTTCACCGGCAGTTTCACATTCAGCCCAGCTGTTTCAGCTGACGCGTCGCCGGTCCCGCATCATGTTCACCAATGCTCAATGCCAAGCCTTGCCGCGCGCTCGTCGCCTCGCAGATTCACCCTGTTCCCCTTATTCAGATTTGCGCCGTGCGCCCGGCAGCTTGCGATTCGCAATCAAACTGAGCACCAGACGGAATCGCTTAGGCATGTACCGCCGGAAAAGCCCATTGCTCTGAGGTTTAGGCGACCGGATTTATCACAAAGGTTTATGGATATTGTCATGCGCTGACTGCTCTATTCCCATATTTCCGGACACCCGCTGCGCAATGGCCGACCTCAAAATAGCTGCCAATTTGGATCTTTTCCAGATGATCATACTTGCGCAAAAGCCCGATAAAATGCACACATAACGGCTTTCAAGCGGCCAAAAGACCGACTCAACGCAGGGATACATCATGCATCCGAAAAACAACCGCATCGTCGACATCGTTCCGGAAGTGAAAGAGTGGCGCCAGTGGCTGCATCGCAATCCGGAGCTGCTATTCGATTTGCCGAAAACATCGCGCTACATTGCCGATCGGCTGAAGGAAATCGGGGTTGACGAGATCCACGAAAACATTGCCGAAACCGGCATAGTGGCGGTTATCAACGGATCCTCCGAAGGTCCCACGCTCGGTCTTCGCGCCGAGATGGACGCGCTGCCGATCAAGGAAGCGTCCAATGAGCCGCACGCCTCGCAAACACCAGGCAAGATGCACGCATGCGGCCATGACGGCCATAGCGCAATGCTGCTTGGCGCCGCCAAATATCTTGCGGAAACACGCAATTTCGCGGGAAAAGCGGCGCTGATTTTCCAGCCCGCCGAAGAAGGCGGCGTCGGAGCCAAGGCTATACTTGACGATGGTATCTTGAACCGGCTCGGCGTAAATGAAGTCTATGGCATGCACAATATACCCAATCTTCCCATAGGTCATTTCGGCCTTTGCGAAGGTCCGACGCTCGCGGCGACCGATTTTTTCTACGTCGAGATCGAGGGCCATGGCGGGCACGCGTCGCGGCCGCACAAATGCATCGATCCGCTGGTCGCCGCGAACGCAATCTACAGCGGATTTCAATCGATCATCACCCGCAATGCCGACCCGATGAAAAACGGCCTGATCTCGATCACGGCCATGCAGGCAGGCGAAGCGAACAACGTCATTCCGCAAACCGCTTCGCTGAAAGGGACGGTGAGGAACCTCCACGAAGATACGCGCGACATCATCGAGCAGCGCATGCACGACATCGTCGAGGGTGTCGCGGCATGCTATGACGTGCGCGTGGAACTGGTCTACGACCGGTTGTGCCCGGTGACATTCAACCATTCTGAGCAGTTTCGTTACGCCGCGGAGGCGGCCGTCGATATCGTTGGGCAGGACAATGTCGACGTCGAACAACCCGCACGGCTTGGCGGTGAGGATTTTTCATTCATGCTGCAGGAAAATCCGGGCTGCATCATTTTTGTCGGCAATGGCGAAACCGCCGGTCTTCACCATCCCCAATATGATTTCAACGACGAAGCGCTGCCCTATGGCATCGCCTTCTGGGCCAAAATCGTCGAAGACAGGTTGCGGCACGCAAACCAGGCCGGGGCGCGCGATCCCGGATTGTCCACAGCCGTCAGCCGCTCGCCGGGCGCCAGCATGACACCCTGAAACTGCGCAATGCCCATTTCGAGGCTTTGCGCAATGTTGCGCGCCTGTTCGACAAAGTGATCGGCCGCCGCTTCGCAGCAGAGCTCTCTCGCGGTTTCCTCGAACAAATCCAGCCAACGGTCGATATGATCCGAGGACACCGGCAAGGGCGCGTGCTTCTGCATCGGCCGTCCGTGGTATCTGCCGGTCTTCAGGGCAACGGACGACCAGAACGCAAACATCTGCTGCAGATGCGGTTCCCAATCGGTGATGCGTTCTGCAAATACGGGACCCAGAACAGCGTCTGCGCGAACACGGTCATAAAACCGGCGCACCAGCCGCTCGATCAGCTCTTCGGTAATACCGGTGCGTTCGGAAATTTCCCTGGAAATCTTTTCGCGCCGTTCGTTCATCTGCGTTCCATCCGGTTGTGCAGCGAATTTGCTGCCGGGACCGGGGCGAAACTTTGCCCGTGTGAGGGCAAAGCAGTTACAGCACCGACAGGACGACCAGGGCGGTTAAATCCTCGCAATCACATTAGAATTTCAGAAAACACCGATCTCAGGCTGGCCTCGAGCGCGTCCGCACAATGGCGCATTTTGACGAGCGCCTGCCCATTTGCCGCCAATTCGCCGGCGAGATCAGGATTGTCGTTCAGCCGCCGGATTGCCGACACGTAGTCGGCAGGAGTTTCGGCCCGGAGCCAATGCTTGCCGTCAAACAGTTCCAGCCCTTCAACCGCCTTGGCGCTGGCGATCACAGGTTTGCCGACGGCAAGTGCTTCCAGAACCTTCAGTCTGGAGCCTCCGCCCGCGCGCAATGGAATGATAACCGCGTCGCAGGTCGCGTAGATTTCCTCCAGGCTTTCGGGATCGCCAATCAGTTTGACATTTTCGGCCGATTTTACCCATCGCTTTACGCGGGATTTCGGGTCGCGACCCGCGATACACAAATGCAGATTGGCGAATTCCATCTGCAGCCGCGGCCAGATGCGGTGCAAAAGATCATCCACCGCGTCGACATTTGGCCGATATCTCAAATGCCCAACGAACAACAGGCGCTTTAGCGATCCGCCCCAACCGTTCAATGGCTCCGGGCCACCGGTGAGATGATCCAGCGCCCAATTTGGTGCAATATTGCTCACCACACGGATTTTGTCATCGGCCGTCTTATCGCCAACCAGATCTCCCAGCCGCCGGCAGTCGATATGCGTGGGAACCATCACATGGCTGAAAAGCTGCAAGGCCCGCGCGTCTGCATTGCGCGCCCTAGTCAGTTTGCGTTCAAAACCGAGTTTGCGCATACGGCGCGAAAATCCAGGTTTTTTTGCATCACGATTTCCTCAAGCAGGGCGCTTTCGGCGTTGTGGCTATCCAGTATTACTGCCGGAGATGAAGAGTGACGGTTGGAATGAAGATGTTCGCAGAATTTCAGCAATGCAACACCCTCGAACAACACTATATGCGGTCGCTCCTCTTCGATATAGTTGACGAAATTTTGCATACATGCATCATCTGGCGCGAGAAGAGTGGGGGTGCTCTTGCTGTATGACAATCGTTTCGCGCCTGAGCTGAATGATTGTGGAGAAACGACCGTTACGTCGGCGATCGGCAGCAGTGCTTTCCTGACAGCGTCATTGCGAAGATCGGCACCCGAAACCGGTTGATGAAACGGATCTACTACGAATTGAACGATTTTTGTTGGCCGGATTTGCTGCATGATACCGCGTATAATTCACCAAACCTGGTGTGACGAAACCATACCCGACAAATATCGGGAACTTGTCGACAGTTGGAAAATTCACCATCCGGACTGGGCCTACCGGCTGTGGACCGATGAAGATCTCGACAGGTTGATAGCGGAGAACTTCCCGGACTTTCTGGAGCAGTTTCGCGCCTATGACAACCCCGTTCAAAGGGCCGATGCCGGCCGATATCTTCTTCTTTACCTGCACGGCGGCGTTTATGCGGATCTCGATACACGCTGCCACAAGCCGTTCGACGCACTTTGCCACGAAGAGCGGATCGTTTTTGCCCACGAACCGGTGGAACATTTCGATGCGCATTGCGAGGTTCGAAACATCGACCATATGCTGTTCAACGGTACCTTGGTCAGTCCCCAGGGACATCCGTTCTGGATGGCACTGCTCGACGAGATGAAACGTTGCCGCCATGCGCGCAATGTACTTGATACGACCGGACCGCTGGTGCTGACCGGCTGTGTCCTGAAGTATGAAGCGCCAGAGACGCTCTGCATCAATTCGTGCCACCCATTCAACCCTATCGTAAAGGACGGTCGTCAATCACACTCGGCACGGTTTGGCGAATATGGCGACCGGAATTTTTCAACACACTACTGGTTTGGAAGCTGGTACAAGCCCTGGTCGGAATCGCCCTTTCGAAAAATCAAGAAACATGCCAGACGCATTCGCCACAGGCTGACACGTGGCCCCTATCTTTCAAAGAAAAAGGCGCTATCGCAAGTGGACCGGGCTGTTCTTGAAACGCCTCTGGATCCTGCCAAACCCGTTGCGGAGCAAAAAATCTGCTGCATGATCCCGTTGCGCGATGCCGAACCATTTCTGGATCGCTGCATTGACCTCATTCGCGAACTCGACCATCCGAATACCAATATCAGGATCGCTTTTTGCGAGGGTGACAGCAAAGACGAGACCTGGGCAAAACTGCAAAGCATGGAAGCCGATCTGCGCCGCGAGTTTGCCGGCGTCACACTTTTGAGAAAAAACATCGGCAACGACATACCGAGGTCTGTCCGCTGGAAACCGAAATTGCAACTGACCCGCAGAAGCGGTCTCGCCCGCGTGCGCAATTTTCTGATCGATGAAGCGCTGGGCGACGACGTCGACTGGGCGTTGTGGATCGATTGCGATGTCGATCATTATCCGCCCGATATCCTGTCGACAATGTTGCAGCAGGGCGAAAAGATCGTCGCACCGAACTGCGTTCTCGAACCGGGCGGGCCGACATACGACCTCAACAGTTTCACCGTGACCGACAACCGCCGTGACAGCGCTTACTACAAACACGTCCACCACGGCCTGTACATGCCCCCCGCAAGACTGTACGGCCGGCTCTATTTTCACGATATGCGCTACTGCGACCGCGTGAACTTGTTTGGTGTCGGCGGTACGATGCTGCTGGTGCACGGGTCCGTTCACCGGGCAGGAATCCGCTTTCCGGAAATTCCGTATCAAAATCTTCTGGAGACAGAGGGGTTCGGATACTGGGCGCGGGACTGCGGTATCATTCCTGTCGGATTGCCGAACACGGAAATACATCATGTGCAGTCATGAATACAGAATAAATATTGCGGCTGTCAGTCGAACCCAATGAATTTGTTTTGATTTTACTTGGGCGGGCAATTCAACTTACCTTGCCTGACAAGCCACCAAACCTTCGAATAGCGGGTATTGTGATGTCCATCAAAACAGCAGGTCTTGCATTGGCGTTGGCGTTCGGCCTTGTCTTTGCGGCGAGCGCCAAAGACGACCCTCTTGCATTTTGCTATGACGAGCCGAAGGATCTTTCAAAACATGAGCGGCTGGAACTGTGGGGCACTTTCTATCACACGAAGGTCGCGCAAAACAGCAAGGACGGCTTTGCGCTGCTTGACGAACACGGCAAGCCCATCGGTCCGAAGCTCAGCCACGAAGACTGGTGCAAGGCCGCACTCGAAGGCGCCGCGGCCATCGCCATGCCGGATGGCAGCAAGATCATCGTCAATGTCCGCGACGCTGGCGGACCGTCGCAGGTCAACTGCGATAGTTTCTTTCCCCATCTGAGCGCCCGCGCCAGGTCAGGCATGCGCCATACACGGTTTTTCAAGATCACATCTCCCAAGGTCAAATATGGATACGGCATCGACGACATGCCGCTTTCCGCCTTCAGGTCAGTCGCCGTCGACCGCCGCCAGTCGCCCATCCGCTACAGGTCGCTGCTCTTCATTCCGGAGCTTCGCGGCCGCGATCTCGTATTGAAAGACGGCACGGCATTCACCCATGACGGCTATGTTTTTGCCGCCGACACTGGCAGCGGCGTAAAGGGTCACCACATCGATTTCTACACCGGGTTCGTCGACAAGAACCCGTTTCCGGATCTTGCAGGCGGCGCATCTCACACATTCAAGGCCTATATCATTACTGACGAAAATATCCGCCAGCAGTTGCTCGAACTGCACACGGATTGACACAAAATCCACAACTGGTAAAAAAAACTGTCCAGTTAGGCTATCGTGCCTTGCCAGCGGGATGATCATCACTATGATGCGCCTTGCTCCGGTTGATATTTTAACTCCGGACGCGTGTAGCAATGTGTCGGATACCGGCACAAACCGTACAGTTGTGGAGATGCGCAATGGCGCCAATTCTGGAAATCCCAGACCTGATGAAGCGGGCAAAACGACGTGTGCCAAAGATGTTCTTCGACTATGCCGATTCCGGTTCCTGGACGGAAAGCACCTACCGCGCCAATGAACATGATTTCCACGACATAACATTGCGTCAACGCGTCGCTGTCGACATGACCAACCGTTCGCTCGCCACCCAGATGATCGGTCAGGACGTTTCGATGCCCGTGGCGCTTTCGCCGGTCGGCTTTTGCGGCATGCAATGGGCGGACGGTGAAATTCTCGCCGCACAGGCTGCCGAGGAGTTTGGCGTACCATTTACGCTTTCGACGATGAGCATCTGCTCGATTGAAGATGTCGCGGAAAACACCAGCAAACCCTTCTGGTTTCAGCTTTATGTGATGCGGGACCGGGATTTTGTAAACGACCTGATCGACCGGGCAAAAGCCGCCGGTTGCTCGGCACTGGTGATAACGCTGGACCTGCAGATCCTCGGCCAGCGCCACAAGGATCTGCGCAACGGCCTGTCCGCACCGCCGAAATTCACGCCCAAACATTTGTGGCAGATCGGCACCTGTCCGCAATGGTGCTTGGCCATGGCCCAGACCAAGCGGCATACCTTTCGCAACATTGTCGGCCACGCCAAGGGTGTCGGGGATCTGTCGTCACTGAGTTCCTGGACGGCGGAGCAGTTCGACCCGACCCTTTCCTGGGACGATGTCGAAAGGATCAAGGAGCGCTGGGGCGGACCCGTTATCTTGAAGGGCATCCTGGATGCCGAGGACGCCAAGCTCTCGCTGAATGTTGGAGCCGATGCGATCATCGTTTCCAATCATGGCGGGCGACAGCTTGACGGCGCATCCTCCGCCATCAGGGCACTGCCCGACATTGTCGAGGCAGTCGGCGACAAGATCGAGGTGCATATCGACGGCGGCATCCGTTCCGGCCAGGACATTCTCAAAGCCATGTGCCTCGGCGCCAAGGGCACCTATGTCGGCCGCCCGTACCTCTACGGCCTCGGCTCGGGCGGCAAAGCCGGCATCGGCAAAATGTTCGAGATCCTGCGAACCGAGCTCGACACAACGATGGCGCTTTGCGGCGAACGCAAGGTGACGGACCTTGACCGTTCAAACCTGCGCACTGCTTTTGGCGAGAAAATCAACTGATATCAGCGTTCTGACGGTCCGATCATGTTTTCGGGCCGCACGACCTTGTCGAACTCCTCTCCGGTGACATATCCGAGCCGTAGTGCCTCTTCGCGCAGCGTCGTGCCGTTCTTGTGCGCCGCCTTGGCGATTTTTGTCGCCTTGTCGTAGCCGATGCTCGGCGCCAGTGCGGTGACCAGCATCAGCGAGCGCTGCATCAGCGCGGTGATGTGTTCCTCATTGGCCTTGATGCCAACGACGCAGCGATCGGTGAAACTCATCGCCGCATCCGCAAGCAGCTGAACCGACTGCAGCAGATTGTAGGCCAGCAGCGGTTTATAGACATTGAGTTCGAATTGACCCTGGCTGCCGGCAATCGTGACGGCGGTGTGGTTGCCCATGACCTGCACGCAGACCATGGTCATTGCCTCGCACTGGGTGGGATTGACCTTGCCGGGCATGATCGAGGATCCCGGCTCGTTTTCGGGTAGCGAGAGCTCACCCAGCCCCGAACGCGGCCCTGAACCCAGATAGCGAATGTCATTGGCGATCTTGAACAGCGAGGTCGCGACCGTGTTGAGCGCGCCATGGGCAAACACATAGGCGTCATGCGTTGCCAGCGCCTCGAATTTGTTGGGCGCTGTCTCAAACGGCAGTCCGGTGAGTTTGGCGACCTCGGCGGCAAAATCCTCTGCAAAACCCACAACGGAATTGAGACCGGTGCCAACGGCGGTTCCACCCTGGGCGAGATGATAAAGGCCGCCCAGAACCAGGGTAAGACGTTCGATGCCGCTGGCGACCTGTGCCGCATAGCCCGAGAATTCCTGTCCGAGCGTCAGCGGTGTCGCATCCTGCGTATGGGTGCGGCCGATTTTGACGATGTGCGAAAACTCTTTGGATTTTGCCTCGATGGCCTGGTGCAGATGCTCAAGTGCCGGGATCAGAACACCGGTGATCTGGCGGGCAGCGGCAATGTGCATGGCGGTCGGAAACGTGTCGTTTGAAGACTGCCCCATATTGACATGGTCGTTCGGATGGACCGGATCCTTGCTGCCGATTACACCTCCCATCAGCTCGATGGCGCGGTTGGATATGACCTCATTGGCATTCATGTTGGACTGGGTGCCGGAACCGGTCTGCCATACAACCAACGGAAAGTGATCGTTGAAGCCACCCCCGGTCACCTCGCGGGCAGCATTGACGATTGCGGCAGCGCGATCCCTGTCGAGCTTGCCCATGGCCAGATTCACGTTCGCGGCAGCTTCCTTTATGATTCCCAGCGCCGCAATCAAGGGCAGCGGCAGGGTTTCACCGCCGATCGGAAAATTCATCATGGAGCGCGCAGTCTGGGCGCCGTAATATTTGTCGGCCGGCACTTCCAGTTCGCCGAAGGAATCGGATTCGACACGTTTCGATTTTTTTCGAGCAGCCATTGTCAGTTCCCTCACTTGATGGATATCCGCGCCGAGGGGCAATCGGCTCCCAATGCGTGTTTTGTGTTTTTTGGGCTGCTGCTCCAACCTGCACAATTATATGCGGATCAAAGCGCATTGATTGATGGTAGGCACACATCGCAAGGCGCCGCAAGATTGGGCCGGCACGGATGCATCAGCGGATCCGCAACGAACTGCAAAAGATCACACAACCATCGCAAAAAAATATCGATTTTTCTATCTCAGTCGTCTATTATCTATTTTGGGAGGTAAGATTATGAAATTATCGATGTTAAAACTGTGCGCCCTGGCCGGCTTCGGTCTGGCAGTTTCCGTGTCAGCAGCCGCCGCCGAACCCTGCTTGAAGGTGACCTTGACCGGAACGCAAGGCGGGCCGCCGCTATTCAACGGCCAGGCCGGTGCCGGAACGCTGGTCCAGTACGGCGACAAAACCAATGCCTGCGGGGCCGTAAAACTGCAGTTCGATACGGGCCGCGGCACGAATATGCGCCTGTCGCAGATGAAAGTGCCCGTGGGCAAGCTCAACGCGATCTTCTTTACCCATATGCACTCTGATCACACGGAAGGGCTGCACGATATTTTGCAGTTGCGCTGGCATTTCAATTCCGGCGGTCCGAAAGTCGATGTTGTGTGCAGCGAAGATGCGAAGTCGCCACTCGGACACACACTGAGCTGCAGCCGTTTCGTCGAACATATCGGCGATTCCCTCATCCAGTCGGGGGAGATCGCACAGCGTCTGGTGGAAAACAAGAAACGCCTTCCCGGCGGTCCGGCGGACCTCGTCAATGTGCAACCGTTTGCACCTGGGGGCGATGCTGTTGAGGTCTGGCAGAAGGGCGACGTGAAGGTCACAGCCATCGGCTCTCGGCACATTCCGGGCCATGCGTCCTATCGGGTCGACACACCGGCCGGCAGCGTGGTCGTTGGCGGCGATGCCGGCAATGACGCGCCGAAGCCGCCACGTTCGTCATCGACGTCCCAACAGGTCGAAAAGCTGTCGCAGGGCGCGGATGTGCTGGTTCACTCGACCATCCATCCAGTCATGGGACCTGACAAGGACAGCGGCTTTCCGCCGCCGATATATTTCCGTCAGAGCAACGCTGCGGATCTTGGCGCTCTTTCGAATCGGGCGGGCGTGAAGACCCTGATGCTGACGCATCTCATTCCACCGATGGGCGCACCCAAACAGGGACCCTATCCGATCCCCGGCGGCGCGCTTGACGAAGCGGCCTACAAGGATGCGGTGGCTTCGGGCGGCTTCGAAGGCAACACGATCGTCGGCACCGACCTGGTGACGATCACCCTGCCCGAGGGAAAATAATTCAAGAACAAGGCCCGCCGGATGAGATCATCTTCCGGCGGGCCTCAAAACCCAACTGGCGCTCACGCAACCGGCCTGCACCTATTTGGCAATCGCGTTCAGCCGCATCCTCAAAAATTCACCGGTATCGGTATAGTGCTCGCCAAGCAGCTTGACCGCTTTGTCAGCATCGCGGGCGATGGCGGCATCGCAGATGGCCAGATGTTCGGCGGCGACATTGCGGGACGGGTAGGCAACGGCCCCGGCAATATTGCGGTAGCGGATATTGAGGTCATAAAGCTGCTCGCAAAAACCGATCAAAAAACCGGATCTGCAGGCCGACAATAAGGACATGTGAAACAGCTTGTGGGCTTTTTCCCACTGGGGGCTCGCCATCTCGGTCTTTCCGCTGGACCGCGGTGTCTTGGTCTGCCTGTGGTGCGCAAGCAGGACGCCCTCCTCCCAGGCTGCCGATCCGGATGCGATCGATTCCCTGAGTGCACGGTCCTCCAGCCAGCAGCGGGTGCGCAGCAACTCCTCGAATGCGCTGACGGAGATATCCGAAACGCGGAAACCGCGCTGATCCAACCGCTGCACCAGACCTTCCGAGGTGAGCATGCTCAAGGCTTCGCGCACCGGGCTCGCGCCGACTGCATAGTGCTCTCTAAGCGTTTCAATTTTGAGTCTTTGTCCGGGCTGCAACGCACCGTTCAAGATGTCATCGCGAAGACGGTCGAACAATTGCGCGGTGATCGACGCCCCACCCGATGCGACCGCAGCCGTTTCCAGACCCATATCAGCAGACATTGCATTCACCTCATCATGTGTGACGCATGGTTAAACCGCATATTTCACAGACCCATCTTCAGAATTATGCGGTTCGATTGACGTTCTCCACAGTTTGCGCGGCAGAGCCGCAGCGAATTTTTTCGTTTCCATTCAATGCCCAATGCGCCGGACCGGCTCAAGAGCGATCTTCGGCAACATCTGAAGCGCCACAATGCGAACCGATCCTCGTTGCGGGCATTGTGGTCATCTGTTACCGCAAGGTCCAGTTTCCGGAAGACTTGCCCATTGCGGAAACGTTGCGTGCCTGCCATAGCGGCTATTCCTAGGCACCATCGTCGACAGCAAGGACAAAATCGAAATCAACGCTGTAATAGGGATTAGTAAGCTTGTCCCTTGCTTCATATTCTTCCGGCACGAAGCCGGGATCTGTCCGTTCCACATATTCCATGATCAGGTCGCCGCGCACACCGAACACCGCATCTTCGTCCAGATAGGGGTCGTCACTCGGAAAAACCTCTGTCACGAGGCTGTGGTAGCCAGGTGCCGTGATGATGAAATGCAGATGAGACGGGCGCCAGGGGTGACGTCCCGTTGCGTGCAGAAGTTCTCCAACCGGGCCATCATCGGGGACCGTATACGGAGCAGGCCTGATCGTGGTGAGCCCGTATTCACCATTTTCAACAGAAGTCAGACGAGCACGCAGATTGTAGCGGTCCTGCTTGGGATCCAGGTTCGAATAAAGACCGTTGTCGGCGGTTTGCCAGAGCTCGATGGCGGCGCCGCTGACCGGATTGCCTTCGGTATCGCGAACGACACCCTTGACGACCAACGTCGCACCGTCATTGTCGCGTTTGAGATCGCCGCCATAGGCAAGATCCGGGGCACCCAGAATGTGGAAAGGCCCAAGCACACTCGAGGATGTTGCTTCCGCTTTTGTGTTGACCATGTCAACCAGCGAGGAAACACCGAGGACATCCGACAAGAGAACAAACTCATTGCGCTCGTCATCGGTGATCTCTCCAGCCTTGGTCAGTATCTCAATTGCCTTTCGCCACTCGGCATGCGTAAGCCCCGTGTCCATGACAAAGGCGTGCAGATGCCCCGCCAGCTGCTCCAGCAAAAACCGCAGCCGAGGTGACGTTTCCGGGCCGCAATAGTCCAGAAAGGTCTTGGTCAGTGTTTCAGCGGTGACGTCGCGCATGACGGTCTCCAATCAATTCAAGAGGTAGGTGGATAGGTCCGGAAAACGGATGATGACGATCAAAATGACCAGCATGATGGCTGCAAAGGGCAATGCACCCAAAAACACATCCTTCAATGTAATCCGGTCATCGTTCAATGTCGCCTTGATCACAAAACACGATATGCCCAAAGGCGGCGTCAAAAGGCCGATTTCGGCGCCGATCACGGTGACAATGCCGAACCATATCAGGCTCATTCCCATCGGCTCGATCACATCGATGAACAACGGCACGACGATCAGAATGATCGACGCCGTGTCGAGCAAGGTTCCCAAAAACAGCATCAGGATCACATAGGCGACCATGATCCAGAAGAAGTTGAGGTTCTGCTCCGCCAGAAAGGTCTGCAACTCGTTGGGCAGGTCCACATAGCCGAGCATGCGGCTGTAAAAAGATGCGGTGGTTATCAGGAAAAGAATGCTGGCGGTTATGTGTCCGGTTTCAAGCAATGCTTCCCAGAATGAACCCGCCGTCATGCGCCTGCGCAGAACGGCAATGACAAGGCCGGCGAGCGAGCCCGCGGCTCCGGCTTCAACCGGTGTCAGCCAACCGGTGTAGATGCCGCCCAGAACGATGACAATGAGCGCGACAATCGGCGCCGTCTTGTTGAAAATCTGGCCCCAGCCCAATATCTCGTCTTCGGGAATGTCCTCGATGCGTCCGCCGATGGCCCGAGGCGAGATCCTGCCCATGACGGCGATTCCGACAATATAGGCAAGCGCCAGAATTATGCCGGGTATGATGCCGGCGATGAACATGTCGCCGACCGACACCTCGGCGACAAAGGAATAGATGATCAGCATGGCGCTGGGCGGAATGATCATACCCAGCACCGAGGATCCGGCGACAACACCGACTGCAAAGCGCTTGTTGTAGTCGAGCCGCAGCATTTCCGGCACGGAAACGCGGGTGAAAACCGAGGCGGAAGCGATGGATGAACCGGTTACCGCGGCGAATACGGCATTGGCGCCGACCGTTGCCATGCCGATGCCGCCACGGATATGCCGGAACGCCTGGTTCATCACCTCATAGACATCCTTTCCGAGCCCGGCCTTGGAGACCAGCAGGCCCATAAATGTGAATAGCGGTATGGTGGCGAATTCGTACTCGGTGACGCTGTCAACCATCGTCTGGCGCAGGAAATTGATGGCAAGAATGGACTTGTCACTGACGACCCAGAGCGTGACGAAAGACACGCTTGCCAGCGCTACCGGTATATAGACGCCCAGATAGATAAGAACGACGATGGCGACGACGGATAGAGCGCCGATTTCAACGGGACTCATCAGCTCGTCTCCCCGGCACTGTCGCGCAGTTCTTCTGCATCATCGTGCCCCGGGGTGGCTTCGACATCGTCAAAATGGCCAAAAACAACCTTGAAGAAAAACAGCAGACTGCAGACGGCGGCACTTGCGGTGATGGCTGCATTTGCCGGCCACCAGGGCACGGTGAAAACACCGAACGTGCCAAAATAGTGACAGCGTGCCGTGGCGTCCTTGAAGTCAGTCCAAAGGTTGCCGGTCGGCGCGGGGCCGAATTCGGGCTGGGTAAAATAGTGACAGGTCTCAAAGGCCTCAACCAGTGCCGGATAGGTGGCGTAGGCAATCGCCGCCATTAAAATGCAGGCAAGAGAATCAATCACGCGATAGAGCGCGTCGGCGAGCCGCGGATGGCTGTCTCTGATGAGCACCAGAAAACCGTCAGACCGGGTCAGGCGATTGACCCGCACGACATCCGGCAACTGCAGGAAGACAATCAATATCATTGAAAAGATGACGATCTCGACGACACCCAAAATGGGTGCATGGAACACACCGCGCGCAACGACATCGACGTTCATGACGGCAACCAGCACCAACACCGTCAAAGTTCCGACCGCGTTGGCGCCGATGGCAATGGATCTCAAAAGTCTGGGGATCGTTCGGGCGACCTGTCCGGTTCCGTTTTCATTTTGCATGACAGGTCGCCCGGGTACTTACTTTGCTGACCAGTCACGCACCGGCACGGAGCCCGCATCTTTCAGCTTCTGGACATAGGAGCCGAGCATGGCTGTGCCCGGGGCGCCCTTGCCGTCAAGCGCCGTTGCCCATGCATCGGCGATGTTGGGCATGGCATCAGCCCAGGCTGCGCGCTGGTCTTCAGGGAGAACCACAACGGTGCCACCGGCTTCCTTGAAGGCATCAAGCGAAGATGCTGCCCTATCCATGGCGACGCTCGCTACACGGTCACGGTATTCGACCGCAACTGTTTCGAGCACACGCTTGACCTCGTCCGGCAGCTTGTCCCAGACATCCTTGTTGACCGTAACCGTTTTGGAGTTCACTGCGCCAAGGTCGACCTTCAGCATATGCGGAGCGACCTCGAAGATCTTGAAGGTCATGGCGGCCTCAGGCCACAGCATCGCTGCTTCGACAACGCCGGTCTGCAGCATGTTGTAGAAATTCGGCAATCCGCCACGGACACCGGCAACGTCCTTCAGGCCTTCCAGATAACGCAGGTTGTAGCCTGCACCGGCAAGTTTCAGTCCGGTCAGGTCATCAAGCGAGTTCACCGGCTCTTTGGCAAATATCTGGTAGCTGTCCAGCACCACGCCGGTTGCCAGATACACCTGGTTTTCGGCAGCGAACTCGGCCTGCATCTGCGGATATTCCTTGGCGATTTCGTCCACCGCCTTGGCCACAACCCTTGCGTCGGTCGAGATCATTGGCGTTGCCGCCGAAATCGCCTGGCTGGGCAGCGCCGAGTTGTGGAAAATCGTCGTCACAATGCCGATATCGCCAAGACCCAGCTTGATGCCTTCCAGGACACCGCGCGGCTTGACGATCTGACCGCCATAGGCCTGCTGCCAATCGATCTTGTAGTTACCGGTGCGGGCGAGTTCCTCGTCGACACGGGGAATGAAGAAGCCTGCAAACTCCTTGACCCACATTGACCGCTCCGGATAGCCGTCTATCGCGATGAGTTTGATGGTCTCGGTCGCGCCTGCCGGTATGACTGCCATCGAAGCAGTCGCACCGACCGCGGTAACGGCGGCCAGGAATGACCTGCGTAGCAATTTGTTCATTTTCTTCCTCCTTTGCGACGGTCAACCTCCCGGTGACCGGGTTCTGGCATCGGGCTAATGCGCCGCCCGCCAAATTTCTGTGATTTCCGTTCCAGCCGACGTAAACAGCTTGGAAAGCGGACAGTATTTCCGAACCTCCGACGCCACCCGTTGCAGCGCCTCATCCGATGCATTGCCGTCAGACACCACCGAAAGCTCGATTTTACGGAACGGAACGTCGATCTCCTCTTCCAGCGTGACACCGCGCCGGTCGAACGTGCAGCTTGCGGAAATATCGAGATGGCCGATGTCGACACCAAGTTTGTCTGCACATTTGTGACCAATGACATTGGTGCAGCCAATGAGCGCCGCCAGGGCAGTGTCGGTTGGTGTGGGGCCGGCATTGCTGCCACCGCGCTCTACCGGCTCATCGATTGCAAAAGTCAGATCGCGGAGGGAGACGTCCGCGCGCGAGTGGCTGGGACACGCGGCCCGGGCTTTCAGCGTAACTTCGGTTTTCATTCTTATGGCCATAAGCTGTGATCCTCACGCGAAACTGCAGACATCTTCGAATTCAAAACGCGGCAGTTTGTGAAACAATGCGCCTTCATCTGCATATCCAAGATTGCACAGGAAGTTTGAACGCAGCGTCGTACCGGCGAAAAACTCACGGTCGACGATCTCATTTGAAAATCCCGACATTGCGCCGACGTCCAGGCCGAGTGCGCGCGCCGCAATCATCAGGTAGGCGCCCTGCAGAGTCGCATTGCGAAATGCCGTATCCTCGGAATGCTCGGGCTTGCCTTCAAAGTGCGGACGCCGGTCCTCATGGGGAAAGAGAAACGGCAGTTCGCGCCAGAACTCCAGATCATGGGCGATGATCACCGTCACCGGAGCCGTGGCCATCTTGGCGACATTGGCGGGTTTGAGCGATTTTGCAAGCTTTTCGCGCCCTTCAGGGCTGCGCACAAATACAAAGCGTGCCGGCGAGCTGTTCATGCTTGTCGCGCCCATTTTGACAATGTCATATATCTCGCGGAGGGTTTCCTCCGTCACCTCGCGGTCGGTCCAGGCATAATGCGAGCGGGCGCCTGACAGAATGAGTTTGATTTCATCTTCGCCGAGCTGACGTATGCGCTGACGCAACTGGCGCACATGTGTCTGCGCCTCGTGCCGCAATTGTTGCAGATGATCGCCCGTCGGCGCTTCCTGAGTGGGTTTGATCATGCGGCGGCCTCGCCCTTGGCCGCGTCCTTTTCGCTGACGATGGGACTGCGGCAAACGCATATGTTTTCAATTTCGACCTCAACGACATCACCGGGGAACATAAAGACCGGTGGCGTGCGCGCGTGACCAACGCCGGGCGGTGTGCCCATGGCGATGAGGTCGCCCTCCTCCAGAGTCATGAATTCGGAGACCGTGGCTATGGTCTTGGCCACCGGCCACATCATGTCCGAGGTGTTGGAATCCTGCATGACATTTCCATTCAAGCGGGACTGGATCTTCAGTCCCGCGGCACCATTGGGCACTTCATCGGCGGTCACTACAATGGGACCAAGAGCACCCGTGTCATCGAAATTCTTGCCGGGTGTCCACTGGTGGGTCTTTCTCTGGTAGTCGCGCACCGAGCCGTCGTTGAAGACAGTGTAGCCGAAAACGTGATCGAGAGCGCTTTGTTCACCGATGTGGCGACCACCCTTTCCAATTACGATCATCAGTTCGACTTCATAATCCAGCCGGTCGGAACAGTCCGGTTTGATCATCGGCGCACCGGCCGCCATCATGGAACTCGGAACGCGGATAAACATGGCGGGATAGGTCGGAATTTCGTAGCCGCCTTCCTTGACGTGATCGACATAGTTCAGACCGAGGCACAATATCTTTCCAAATCTGTTGAGCGGCAGAGCCGGAACGAGCGAGGATACAAGCACCGGGGACTGTGCGCGGGCGGCATCGACAGCCGCGACCATCCGCGAATTGTCCGTCGCAATGACCGCCGCCAGATCGGTACCTTGAAATCCGTTCTGTCCCGTGACGCGGTGGGCGTTTTCGCCGTCAACAACGTAGAGTGCCGTATCCTGCCCGTCGCGGGCGACCATAAAACGCATCTCAATTCTCCCTGCTCACGCTGAAATAATCAATAATTTCTTGCTTTGTCAAATTATATCGATTTTTTTTTGCATGAAATTGAACTGCAATGAAGGATGGCACAATGCCCAAATGGAGTGAATATGTGAGTGAAGCGCGGGCGCGCGGATCCCTGGCAGCCGAGTTTTTTGTGATTCGCAGCAAACCGGTCGCGCCGCCAGAACGGGTCAAGGAGATCCTGCCCAGGCATCTAGATTACCAGGTCAGCCTACAGGACCAGCACAAACTCGTGTTTGCCGGCCCGGTCTCCGATGAGAGTGGCGACAACATGCTCGGCGAGGGCATGATGATTTATCGCGCCGCCTCCGAAGAGGAAGCACGGGCACTCGCCGATGCAGATCCGATGCATGCGGAAGGCGGCCGCAGCTACACCATGCGGCGCTGGCTGATCAATGAGGGCCATATTCCCGAAGAGCTCAAACCGCTGCTCGAGAACTGAAAACTCATTGCGGCGCAGCAATGCCCGATTCGGCAAACTAAATTTCTGGTTGCAAACGCATTCACAGGAAGAAGTTCATACCCGTATTTGCCAGACTTCAGTGTAATTGTCCGCTTGAGTGATGTTTGCAAAAACCCGTTCAACAAATGATTGCGGTACGCTGCAGAGGTTCCAAAACTTTGAGGGATGACTTTCGTCTGACAATCAGCAAAAGTTCCTGCCTTTACTTTTCCAATGGCTCAGCATTGTGAAGGCACAGATTCACTACGCATCACGGTCGAATATTTACTGCTAATCCGTCGATTTTCGGACGATTTTTACTCAAATTTCATACCTGATACTAACATGACGAGAAAAGGGCAACTCAACCGTGATTTGTCGTCTGATTACATATCCGTGTTGCCAAAGAGCCGAATACCGCTATTCCGACTACAACACCCACAATGGTGGCGTCCTTGGTCTGGGTATTCTGAACGTTGATCCTTCGACTCATACTTTCCACACGACCCTGAACTATAGGTTCAATGGCGGACCGTCGGCGCGGACAGTTGCACCCATGGTCCACGACTGGAGCGGCTTTAAGGTCGGTGCAGCCGTCGGCGGCGGTGCACTCGTCCAGGACGTTGACCTTTTCAGCAGCTTTGTCAGCTTCAACGGTATCGGCGCTGAAGGCTTCCTCGGTGAAGTCAATGTCGGCTACGACTTTGAAGTCGGCAACAGGTTTGTCGTCGGTGTCGTCGGTGCGGCGCGGATTTCGAATATCGAAACCGAACTCAACATTTTTGGCTTTACGGCTACTGCGGAAGCTGACTACGGCTTCGACGCCCTGCTTCGTGCCGGTATGAAATTTGGCGACCGGTCGCTGGGTTACGTCATCGGTGGCTATACCTACCAGAACTTCGAATTCAACGCAGGCGGCTTTTCAACCAACTGGGACTCGAATGGATTTACCATCGGTAGCGGTATGGAAGTTGCCTTTTCCGACCGGGTCACTGGCTACGCCGAATACCGTTACTCGGAATATGAGCGCGAGGATTTCGGTACCGGCACACTGTTTGACCTGAACCCGTCATCTCATACGTTTCGCGTCGGCGCCAAGATGAAATTGTTCTGACCTCGCAAGAGGAATTCAGCGAACCAAATAGCCGGCAGCGTGTGCTGCCGGCTTTTTTTGTTCTCAAATGCAAATCTTGCGCCATTCAACTTCGCGGCAGGTAATTCGAACCCGCGTCTATTTCGGATCGTCCGATAAACCCGCGTTGAGCAACCCGTACAGATTGACGGCTCCGAGTTCCAGAAACAGCGCCCCGCTAAGCCGCCCGCGTATCTTGGCGTTGCCCTTCATGAAGATCTCCGGTGTAATTGTCGCGCAATTGAAGCAATTTCGCGCGATAGGAAATCATGTCGGCATCGGGAGTATCAAAGCGTGCGTGGCAGGCATCCGAAGTTTGGATAATGATGTCCACGACATTCGTAAAACAACGGTAGCATTTTCCGCCCTTTTCAAGCGCGTGATAGACTTTTGCCGGAACAATCAGCTGCCAGCGATCTTTGTCGAACATTGCGACTATTGTCTGCTCGATTTCCGCTTCAGTAATGATATTGCAATGACAGGTGATCATATCGTCCGACTGAATTCCTGCTGACGGGCGATCTGCACATCCGCATTCTTTGCGGCCGAATAATGATTTCGGCGAAGAAAAAAAGTCAATACTAAATGCAGGTTTTTCAATGAAAACATATATATAGAACAATTCTAAACTGAATTCTCAACGAATCCAATTGTTGGGTCCGCACAGTGGCGATCGTTTCTTCGTGAAGCTGTGCCGGCCTGACATACCGCAGACGGATTCAGAGGACCGGCCAATTCCGGGCATCTCTATCAGGCCGACCGGTGCGGGAGGGGCGAGGCTCCTTGCGCTGCGCGAATACATGACGATGCAATTTGTGGGTCGTTTGCGCGATTGCCCAAAAGCCATAACTCATTTCTTCTTTTGACTGACCGGTAAAGACGGCATAGCCTTGCTGCATGATCTTCAGGGAGGAATAATAATGAACATCAAAAAACTGCTAACGACGACTGCAATGGTTTGTGTAGCGACCGCCGGCACCCACGGTATTGCCCAGTCGAAAGATCTTGTGCGCGTTGCAACCATGCCCGCCGGAGCTGAAGTGACGGGCCTCAGCACGAATGAACAGGGCGAGTTGTTCCTGAATGCGCAACATCCGGGCGGAAAAAACGTGTTTGGCGACGGCATCCAGCCGGCCACGGTTGGGTATGTGCACGGTTTTGATGCCAGTGCGCTGACCGGCAGCGGCATGGCAATTCCCGATGAATCCAAACATGGCGATATCAACCTTGCCAACGGCTCTTATGTTACCTTCGGCAAAGCCGGCGAAACCCTCGGATCCGGTCAGGTGCTCGGCGGTGTTTACGATACATCCGGCAAGCTGATGTATGTGTCCAACACACCAGACTTCAACGGGTTTGTTCCGCGCGATGAAAACTCCGCCTATCTCTACACCGCCTGGGAAGGGGCCGGTCGTGATGGCGCCAGCACCGTCAGCCGCATTGCCCTGAAGAAGGTGGACGGAAAATGGCAGGCCGATGTCGGCCAGTCCCGCAACGTGGATCTCGCCCCTGTGCACGGCGGTGCGGTTTTGTGCTCCGGCATTGTTACGCCCTGGGGTTCGCCGCTGCTGGCGGAAGAATATTTCTTTTACGAAACGGCAACCTGGAACCATCCCGACAACCATGATGAGGACGAAAAGATTTTCTTCCGCAAGGGCAATGACATCAACTACATCAAGCCCAAGAATATGAGCCAATATCTCGGCAAAATGGCCAATCCATATCGCTATGGCTACATGATCGAAATCGTCGATGCCACAAGCGAGACAGGTGAAAAGCCCGTCAAGCATTATGCCACCGGGCGGCTCAGCCATGAAACGGCTGCGATCATGCCGGACAACAAAACTGTCTATATGACAGACGACGATTCGGCGGTTTACGCGCACAAAGAATACAACACTGCTTCCGGCGGGGTGTTCTTCAAGTTCGTGGCCGACAATGCAGGCGACCTCAGCGCAGGCACGCTCTATGCGGCCAAACTCACTCAGGATAACGAAGCCGACCCAAACAAGGCCGGATTCGATGTGAGCTGGATCGAGTTAGGGCATGGCAACAATGCCGAAATCGATGCCTGGATCACGGAGTATGACGGCATCACCGTTGCCGACTACAAGGAAGGTGAAACCAACTACATTTCGGACGCTGAGATTCGTGACTGGGCCGAAAGCAAATCCGGCAAGGACCTGGACGGCGACGGCAAGGTTGCCACGGCGAAAGACAGTCGTGCCGCGTTCCTCGAAAGCCGACGCACAGCCGCTGCCATGGGTGCCACCAATGAGTGGGACAAGCTGGAAGGTGTGACGTCGCATGGCAACACCGTCTATATTTCCGCATCCGCAATTGCGTTCACAATGGACAAGAGCTGGGGCCACAAGGACTGGTCAACCGGAACAATCGACAAGTCAAAACTCGGAGATATTGCGCTCAATGCAGAGGGTTGTGGCGGTACCTACGCGGCTGAAACCGGGGATGATTTCAACATCACCCGGATTGAACCCTATGTGATCGGAAAAACAATGTCCGACGGGAAATGCGATCCGGGGCTGCCGGCCAATCCCGATAACATTCTGGCGCTGAGTGACGGCTCGCTGATGATCGGTGAAGACGCCGGTCCCAAGCGGCATCAGTTGGACATGCTGTGGCTGGTCAAGTAACCGAATACTGTAAATAGCAAAGGCGCGCGGTCGGCGGTGAACCGGCCGCGCGTTTTTCCATTTTGAGGTTCAAACACCGCCTGACGGAAGAATGTGTCGGCGGCGACAATCGAATTTGCGTACGTCGACGCTAAGCACCGCAATGCGAAAGGCGAACCATCGTTCAACGGCTCGCCCGATGGCCTGTTCAGCTCAGTCAATTGTGAAATTTTTGTGCAGATTCAGCGGCGACAACGCCTTTAGGGGCGGAGTCTCGATCGTCTCACCGGGTCTGACCAAACACGCGCCGCAAATGTGCTGATCCTCGAAATGAGAGTCTATTCAAAGCGTTCACTGCATTTGCTCGAAATGCGATTCATAGCCTCCGATCAGCACTGCAGTCCACATGAACCTGTTCAGACACAAAGACCAGTGATCATCGGCTATTTGACCGATCGTTCCAGACCCGTATAGTGGCATCAAGGGAAAGCCGATGCCGTGGGAAAAAGCCTATAACGAATCCGAAGTGCTCGAGCGGGCGATGCATGCCTTCTGGAGGCATGGCTATGAAGCAACGTCAATGAGCGATCTTGTCGCGGCAACCGGCATCAACCGTGGCAGCATATATGCAGCCTATACCAACAAACACAGGCTGTTCCTTGAAGCGCTGCGCCATTACGACAGAGTGCATCGGGCCGAATTCCTGACCCGCGTCACGCTGGAGAATTCACCAAAGGAGGCAATCCTCACCGCTTTCGAAAGCGCGGCGCGCGGTACCGGTGCCGATGGCAGTCCGCCGGGATGCCTGCTTGTCAACACGGCACTCGAACTGTCACCCCATGACGACGAGGTACGCGACTTCGTTGACGAGGCGCTGAAGCAGGTGGAAGCATTCTTCTTCGACAATATCGAAGCAGCAAAACGAAGCGGCTCGGTCAATAGATCACTGCCCGCGCGACCAACGGCGCAGGCGCTTCTGGGCCTGTTTCTCGGGCTCAGGGTACTGGCCCGTTCAAAACCCCGCAACAATGCCATCAACGCCATCACGTCCCAGGCCAGGGCGATGCTGGATTAAAAATTTGGCCAATTTGGAACGATCGTTCAATAAAAGGAGGATGGATTATGATCGTATCCTATGTCGAAAGGGAACAAGCGGACACAACAACGCTGGCGTTTTACGACCAGGCAGAGGAGCGCTTCCAGGCGCTGCTTAATATCTTCAAGGTGTTCGGTCATCAGCCCGAATACGGCAAGGTCTTTACCGAGCTGATTATGGCGATCATGAAAGACGGCGTCATCGACTGGAAGACCAAAGAGCAGCTGATCCTGAAGGCGACACAACGCAATGATTGCCAGTACTGCGTCGTTCAGCACGTGCGCGTTTCCAACATGCTTGGCATCGAAGACGAAAAGATCGCGGCGCTTGATGGCGACCTTTACAAGAGCAGTGCTCTCTTCACCGAGGGCGAAAAGGCGCTCCTGGATCTGACTGTGCAGATCGGTGTCGATGCAAACCACGTGCCGGCCGAACTATGGGAGCGTCTGCAGCCGCATTGGAGCGAACCGCAGATCGTCGATGCGGTCTTCGTGATCACCATCTACATCGCAGTGTCGAAATTCGGTGATGCACTGGGCGTGGAACTTCAGCCGATGTTCGATGGTGTGAAACCGATTCTGCATGTGGCTCATTAATGAACCGGCAAAATGAAGGCGGGCACGGATTGATGCATGCCCGCCAATAGTTCTGCGATGTTTCATCCGCTGCTATTTGGCCGGTTTATAGACCTCGGCGACAGCCTGTGCCTTCTGAAGCGCGGCGACTCCCTGATCGCCGGACAGCAAAACGGTCGTCTTGCTGGACTTGATGGCGCCGCCGGAGCCGACGGCGAGCGACACGGCAGCCATGCTTTCGGTGTCCGGCATTTCGGCAACAATCATCAGATCGTAGTCTCCGAAGCACAGCCATCCGCCGATGAGCTTTCCACCGGCTGCCTCGCAGGCCTGGCGCCCGACTGCTTCAACACGGTTTTGCGGATTATTGATCTGTGCAGCCCAGGATTCGGCGCTGTAACTTGCCTGATACATATAGAGGGGCATGTTCATTCTCCCTTGATTACCCGACCGGCTGGTGAACGATCGGCATCTGGTATACGGAGCGTGTCTGCACCAACAAACCCTCGATTGTACCGCAATTGCACCGCAGGCGTGAATCGCCAGCCATTGAGCCGGATCCGCAGTTCCGTCGCATCGGCGAAATGGCGGCCAAGGTTGCCTTCTCGTCCGCAATGGCCTTTTATCAACACAATTGAAAATTGGACGGCGACCAAATGTTTGCCCGCCATTGCATACTGACTCGGAATTTGAATTGAAAAACGGTAAGTTAGAGCTTTATCAGGACCTCAAGCGCCGCATATTGACATTGGAGCTCCAGCCGGGGGCCGATCTTGATGAATCGCTTCTGAGCAAGGAATACGGTATTTCGCGCACCCCGTTGCGTGATGTGTTTCGGCATCTTGCGGGTGAAGGCTATCTGTCTATCGAAAACAACCGAGGGGCATGCGTTTCACCTCTGTCACATAAAACCCTGCGTGATTTTTTTCTTGCGGCACCGATGATCTATGCCGCCACCGGCAGACTCGCGGCGCGCAATGCCACGCGAAAACAGATTGCCGAGCTTGCCGATTCGGCAACGCATTTCGATGAAGCGCTGGACACCGGTTCGACGAACGAGCTTTCCCTCTACAACAACCGGTTTCACCAACTTATCGGGCTGATGGCTGACAATGAGTTCCTGCTGCCAAGCCACAACAGACTGCTGATCGACCATGCGCGCATCTCACAGACATTCTACCGCGCCGATGATCCCGCACTCAAGAAAATGCTGACCGAGGCCAGCAGGCAGCATCATGAAATGGTCGCTGCAATTCGCAACCGGGACGAAAACCGCTCCGAGGCGCTGATCTATGAGCACTGGGCGCTTTCTCGCGAATTCATCGAACCGGAAATCACGCCGGCGAGCCTGGATATCGGACTGTGACATCCGCCCGCCGGAATGACTACAGCTCCCGGCCGAGTACTTTCAGCCGCGCGTGAAGTTCCGACGCCAGTTCCATGCCTTCCTGCAGAGCAAAAACATAGGCGTGGACGAGATAGAAACAGGCTTTTTCCGTATCGCCCGATACCTGCGCCAATTCTCCGGCCAGAAGATACAGTTCGGCTATTTTCCGGCCATCGCTCTGGCGGTGTGCGTCGATCAGCGCGGCGTCCAGATCCTGTTTGCTCTCAACGCTCATCCGCATTCACGTACTGGCTTGCGACCCAGTGGTGGAACAGGTGGGTTGGACTGTCCATCACGGGTGAAAATCTGCCGCCGTCGAATTTGGCGCCGTGACGGCCCTTCTGCATGCCTTCGACAACAAAAATGTCCTCTTCGAACTCCTCTTTCCAGAGCGCTGTTTGGCATTGCGCATGTCTGACCATTCCGGTCCCGCTGCGTTGTCCGAGGCATAATAGATCTCGACATGTTCGACAGTTTTTTCGTGAGTCACCGGCTGCAGGATGATGGCAAAGGCATGATCGCGGTGGACGCCAAGAAGAACGTTGGGGAACAACGCGACATATTCAGCGCCGGTGTCCCATTTTTCGTTCAGACCGGCAAAATCCGGGAAGCGGTCACCGCCTTCATTTATCATTGGCCGATAGACCAGCGTGCCCTGTCCCGAAAAACGGCCCGGTTCTTCGATGTGGTAGTGATCCTCGAGGCGGGAATAGCTGTTGAGGCCCGGATGTACCCAGGGAAGATGATAGCTTTCGCAATAGTTCTCGACCGCGAGCTTCCAGTTGCTGGCCAACTCCAGCTTGAATGTACTGTCGTCACCGGAGTGACAGATCGGCTGCTCGAATTCACTCCAGCGTGTCTTGAGATCCGCCGCATAGTCATCGAATGGCGCGGCGTCGCCCGACAGATTGATGAAGATGATGTCGCGCCAGATATGGGACCGGATCTCGATGGGCCCGCGCGTGCTGCGGTCGACATCTTCATGAATATTGTTCCCCGGTCCGCCAACATGGGGTGTGGTCTTCAGCGCACCGTCATGATCGTAGCACCAGGAATGATAGGGGCAGCGGATCGCGCCACGCAATTTGGTTTTTTCCTCCACCAGGATCATGCCCCGGTGACGGCAGGTGTTCTGAAAGACCCTGGTTGTGCCGTCGCGGCCGTGGACGATCAGCAGGGGTTGCCCGAGAAAATCGACCGGCTGTGCGTCGCCCGGTTCCGGTACATCCTTGGCAAAGCCGAGAGCTGCCCAGTTTCGGAAGAAGACCGCCGACTTTTCGCTCTCAAACAGTTCGCGATCGACATAATGCTGGTTGGAAAGCCCCCGGGCGCGACCAACCGGGCGCATGACCTTGTCGAGTTTTGCCTGCTAAACCGAGCGCATCGCATCCTCCCTGCCATGTCGAAGCCAATCAAAAACTCTTGGCTCAGGCAATAGTTGTTTTCAATTCGGATTGGTTTCGAGTCCAGTTGAATTGAATTCAAGTGAGTAGAGCGTTTCTTGCTTCAGGCAGCGTCAACCAGCCAGTCACGCACGAGCGCGACAGACGGATCCGGCGATGAGCGGCTGTTCCAGGTCAGATAAAACGCGCCAGGGGCCGGAACGCAAAGATCGCCAAATGGCACCAGCCTGCCTGATGCAAGGTAAGAGCTGATCAGCCGCGTCCAGCCGAGGACCACGCCGGCACCTTCCTCTGCGGCTTGAAGTGCTATGTTGTAGCTGTTGAATTTGGGCCCGTCGATGCGTTGAACATCAACGCCGCCAAGGGCAAACCATTCACGCCAGCGTCAAACGTTTCCAGCTGCAGCAGCGGCAATGCCAACAGGTCTGCACGATTGCGATCCGTGTGTGAAGCGGCAAATTGCGGGCTGCAGACAGGACCCACCGTGTCCGTGAACAGCTGGGCGGCTGTCTCGCCTTCCCAGTTTCCATTGCGATAGCGCACCACGAGATCAATGTCTGACCGGTCGAGTTCAAACAGCCGGTCTGATTACCCGGTGATTGATGCGCAGTTCGGGATGTGCCTGCCACAGCCACCCTATCCGCGGCATCAGCCAGAGGCTGGCGACGGCCGTCGACGTGCCGATGGTGATCGTCGAGCCGCCCTTTCCGGAACCTATCTTTTCGATCACGGACGCCGTCTGGCTGAATGAAGTGGCAAGTACGGCGTAGAGTTCCGCACCGGCTTCGGTCAGTTCGACACCGCGATGTACCCGCTTGAAGAGCATGGCACCGATTTCGGCCTCAAGCGCCTTGATCTGATGGCTGACGGCGCCGGGCGTCACATTGAGTTCGGCGGAAGCCTGTTCAAACTCAGATGGCGTGCGGAAGCCTCGAATGCAGCGAGTTTCGTCAGCGAAGGCAGCCCGTAATAGCGTCTACTCACATCGTCCCCGCATACATTTTCGGCAGCGGCAGTCAGGGTGATAATTTCGCATGCCTGCGTCAATGCAAATCTGGTGCGAGCGATTTGATCAGATTGCGCCGCCGTGCTGGTCGCGGGTCACCAGCCGAAAGCTGTTTGCCGGGTGCACAAGCCGCACATGGGTTACGGCCTGATCCGCCAGCCAGGTCGTCCGTTCGATGATGAAGACGGGTTCGTTTTCCGCAAGACTGAGATGTTCTTCTTCCTCGGTGTCCGAAGGCGCCGCGCGAAACACATGCTCGGCATTGGTATAGGGAATTTCCCGCAGCAGCCACTCGTTCGGGCTGATCGTCTCGAACGGTTCCTTGCGCGCCTGCGGGACGGTGGTGATGTCGATCCAGCGATCCTCGAGCTGATAGGGTCTGCCGTCGGCAAAATGCAGACTTAGCACATGCATCACCGGATCATCGCCGGACAGGCCCATTTCCGCCTTGACCTTTTGCGGCGGCGTGACTTCCTCTCGACTGATCAACAGATACTTGTAGTTGCCGCCGCGCTGCTCGATCTCGTGGCGGACGATCGGAATTTGAAAGACCGCGTTACGCGTCATCCGCTGCACAACCCGGGTACCGGCCCTGCGGCGGCGCTCAAGCAGGCCGGAATCGGCCAGTGCCTGCATCGCACGGTTGACCGTCACTCTTGTGCAGCCGAATTCACGCGCAAGATCAACTTCTGCGGGAACCAGGGCGCCGGGCTGCCATTCGCCGTCCTTGATACGGTCGAGCAGAATGTTGTGTATGTCCTTGTAGGAGCGCATCTTGCCTGTCAGTCCCGTTAGATCTGATCCACCAGCCGGCGAAGGACATCGCGGTAACGATGTTCCACCGATTCACGCTTGATATGACGGCCATTCCTGACGCAGTGTCGCCCGGCCGACCACAGGTCGCTGACAACCGTGTCATCGCCAGCGAAGATCCATCCATCGAGAAACTGTTTTTCGGTCAAACCGCAAAAGGCCAGATCGCCGGCATCAATGGCAACAATGTCGGCAATCCGGCCTTCTTCAAGCGCGCCGCTGTTGCGCCCCATTGCCTGGGCGGTGCCCGCGGCAACCCGTTTAAAAAGGTTTTCGCCGGTGGAGGCGGCATCATCGGCCAGAACATTGCGCGCACGGTGTTTAAGACGCTGGCTGTATTCGAGCTGGCGCAGTTCTTCGGACAGCGAGATGCGGATGTTGGAATCCGAACCGACACCGATGCGGCCGCCATCCGCAAAGTAGGATTGCGCATTGAAGATGCCGTCGCCGAGATTGGCCTCGGTAATGGGACACAAGCCTGCGATCGCTCCCGAATTTGCCAGTCCGACAGTTTCCGCCGGGTCCATTTGTGTTGCATGGATCAAACACCAACGCTGATCGACATTGGCATTGTCTAGTAGCCAGGCAACCGGCCGTGCGCCAAGCCAGGCCTCGACCTCATCGACCTCGCGCACTTGCTCCGCAGCATGGATATGAACCGGACCCGCAGGAAATTTATCCAAGAGTTGCTGCAGTTGGACGGGATCTGTCGCGCGCAACGAGTGTGGTGCAATGCCAATGGCACAATCGGCGGCAAGTCCACCCAATCCCTTGCTCGCGGCCTGGTGCAGATTTTCAAAACGCTCAAGATCACAGCCAAAGCGCTGCTGACCGCCCCTCAGCGGCTGCTTGTCAGCACCGCCATAGCTGTAAAGGACAGGCAGGTGCGTCAGCCCGATTCCGGTATCCGCTACGGCTGCAAATATCCTATCCGAGAGCTCTGCAATATTGTCATAGGCCACGCCGCCTGGCTGGTGGTGAACATAGTGAAACTCGCCGACGGCCGCGTAGCCTGCTTCCTGCATTTCCACATAGACAAGCGCCGCAATGGCCTCGACCTGTTCCGGTGTCAGGATATCGAGGAAACTGTACATCAAGGTGCGCCAGCTCCAGAAATCGTCATGCCGGGCAGATCGATATTCTGTCATGCCGGCCATGGCACGCTGAAAGGCGTGGCTGTGCAGGTTTGCCGGGGCGGGCAGCAAAAATTTTGAACCAAGCTTTTCATCCGTTGGCCCGGGTGTGGTGTCCGCTGTCACACTGGCGATGTGTCCGGCTTCGTCGATTACGATGCGAACATCGTGCGCCCAACCGTGCGGCAGCAACGCGCGTTCGGCAAAAAGTGTGGTCATTGGCGTTCCATTTTCGTTGACATAATTTTATTATGAATATACATAATGACGATTGCAAGTGAAAGCCGAAAGAAATTCCGCCATGGCCGGATTTGTCCTCAAAAATGCAACGATCGCGACGATGGCAGGCGGTGTGCCCGCCTATGGTCTCATCGAAAATGCCGCAATGGTGGCCGAAGACGGAAAGATCGTCTGGGTAGGAGCGGATGCGGACCTGCCGGCACATCTTCAATCGTTGCCGCAGGAGGACCTTGAAGGGCGGCTGGTCACCCCTGCCCTCATCGACTGCCATACCCACATCGTTGCCGGCGGCAACCGGGCCCGCGAATTCGAAATGCGCCTTGAAGGCGCATCCTACGAGGAAATCGCAAGAGCCGGCGGCGGTATCGTATCGACCGTCCGCGCCACGCGGCAGGCGGACGAAGATACTTTGCTTGCCTCGGCGCTCGCGCGGGTCGATCATCTCATAGCCGAGGGCGTGTCGACCGTCGAGATCAAGTCGGGCTACGGCCTCGATATGGAGACCGAACTGCGCATGTTGAGCACCGCACGGGCGATAGCGACGCAACGCGACATACGGGTCCGCACCAGTTTTCTCGGCGCCCACGCCGTTCCTGCCGAATACAAGGATCAGCCGGACGCCTATATTGACGAGGTCTGCATCCCGGCACTCGAAGCGGCGCACGCGCAGGGCCTTGCCGATGCCGTTGACGGGTTTTGCGAAGGCATTGCCTTTACGCCCGCGCAAATCGAGCGGGTCTTTGTAAAAGCCCGCGCGCTTGGCCTGCCGGTCAAGCTGCATGCGGAGCAGCTTTCAAATCTGGGCGGGGCAGTGCTGGCGGCGCGCTATGACGCCCTTTCCGCCGATCATCTGGAATATCTGGATGAAGCCGGCGTTGTCGCCATGAAAGACGCCGGCTGTGTCGCTGTCATGCTGCCGGGCGCCTTTTATACGCTGCGCGAAACGCAAATGCCGCCGATTGACCTCTTTCGCAAGCACCATGTGCCGATGGCGGTGGCGACCGACTGCAATCCGGGCTCCTCGCCCGTCACCTCATTGCTTTTATCCATGAACATGGCCTGCACCCTCTTCCGCATGACGCCCGAGGAAGCACTTGCCGGTGCAACGCGCGAAGCGGCATGGGCGCTGGGTCTGCCCGACAGCGGAACGATTGAAACCGGAAAACTGGCAGAGCTCGCGGTCTGGAACGTCGCTCATCCGGCTGAACTTTCCTACCGCATCGGCTATAATCCACTCGCAAGGCGCATTGTGGGAGACCTGTCATGAGTACTGTCATCCTGCAGCCCGGAAACATGTCGCTGCAACAACTCGAAGAAATCTACTGGAGCAAAGCGGACATCGTCGTCGATCCGGCCTGCCGGACCGCTGTCGAAGCCGCGTCCGAACTGATCAATTCAGCCGCTGGCGGCAACGCGCCGATTTACGGAGTTAACACCGGCTTCGGCAAGCTGGCGAGCGTCAAGATCGCGCCCCGCCATACGGCGACGCTTCAACGCAATCTCATTTTGTCCCATTGCTGCGGCGTGGGACCGTCGATCCCCGACCGTATCGTCCGGCTGATGATGATCCTCAAGCTGCTGTCGCTTTGCCGCGGCGCATCCGGCGTGCGCTGGGAGCTGATCGAACTTGTCGAACAGATGCTCGAGCGCAAGGTGACACCGGTCATTCCGGCGCAAGGATCCGTCGGTGCATCGGGCGACCTGGCCCCCCTTGCTCACATGACGGCGGTCATTATCGGCGAAGGCGAAGCGGAATTCGGCGGCGAGACCATGTCCGGCAGCGCAGCCCTTGAAGCTGCCGGCCTCTCACCCATCCAGCTCGGGCCGAAGGAAGGTCTGGCGTTTATCAACGGCACGCAGTTTTCCACCGCCTTTGCCCTGGCCGAGCTGTTCGAGGCCTGGCGCTGCGCGGAAAACGCCCTTTTGATCAGCGCCATATCGACCGATGCGATCATGGGATCCACCGCGCCCACACGCCCTGAAATTCATGAATTGCGCGGCCATCGCGGCCAGATCGAAGCAGCTGCCGCCATCCGCAACCTGATGGACGGATCGGAAATCCGCGCGAGCCACCGCGAAGACGATACGCGTGTACAGGACCCCTATTGCATCCGATGCCAGCCACAGGTAACTGGCGCCTGTCTTGACCTTTTGCGCCATGCCGGCATGACGCTGCGGATAGAGGCGAATGCCGTTACCGACAATCCGCTGGTGATCACCGCGACCGGAGACGTGATTTCCGGCGGTAATTTCCATGCGGAACCAACCGCATTCGCCGCCGACCAGATTGCGCTGGCGATCGCCGAGATCGGGGCGATTTCACAGCGCCGCATAGCGCTGATGGTCGATCCGACGCTCAGTTTCGACCTGCCGCCGTTTCTGACGCCGGAACCGGGGCTGAACTCCGGCCTGATGATCGCGGAAGTGACCAGCGCGGCGCTGATGAGCGAAAACAAGCAGCGCGCCAACCCCTGCTCGACCGACAGCACGCCGACAAGCGCCAATCAGGAAGACCACGTCTCGATGGCGGCCCACGGTGCACGGCGGCTTGCGGATATGAACGACAATCTCGGGCGCATTCTCGGCATCGAACTCCTGTGCGCCGCGCAAGGCGTAGAGTTCCGCGCGCCGCTGAAAACCAGCGCACCGTTGCAAAAGGCCATCGACGGACTGCGCGAAATGGTCGAGACGCTTGGCGACGACCGTTATCTGGCGGGCGATCTGGAAACATCAGCGGTTCTGGTCCGGAAACGCACGCTGGTTGAGCGATGCGGCACCGCATTGATTGCGCCGCTTGGTACGGAGGCCGCATAATGGAACCGGTGGAAATCGTCCGCGGCGACAGCCCGGTCCTGCTGAGCCTGCCCCATACGGGTCTTTATGTGCCCGATGATATAAAGGCCAGGCTCAACGAAACCGGCCAGGCGCTGACGGATACCGACTGGAACATCCATCGCCTTTACGCCGACCTTCTGCCCGGTGCGACAACTGTTCGGGCGACGTTCCATCGCTATGTCATCGACGCCAACCGCGATCCGAGCGGAAAGAGCCTTTATCCGGGGCAGAACACCACAACGCTCTGCCCGCTGATCGATTTTGACGACAATCCACTTTATCGCAAAGGTATGGTGCCCGATGCCGCGGAAATCGAGGCACGGCGCCTGGCTTTTCATGCCCCCTATCACGCGGCGATGGCTGCGGAAATCGAACGCGTTCGTGCAAAACACGGTATCGCGGTGCTCTACGACTGTCATTCGATCCGGCCCGTCGCGCCCTTCCTCTTTCCCGGCACGCTGCCCGATTTCAACATCGGTGACAATGAAGGCACGACCTGCGCGCCTGACATCACACGGATTGTCGCAGACATATGCGGCGGCGCAGAAGGCTACACGAGCGTGCTCAACGGCCGGTTCAAGGGCGGATGGACCACACGCCACTACGGCCAGCCTCACACGGGCGTTCACTCCATCCAGATGGAACTGACGCAGAAATCGCACCTGAAGCAGGAGGTCCATCCCTATGCGCTCGACCCGGCGAAATCGGAACGGCTGCGTGTGGTTCTCGGCGACATTCTTTCAAGCATTGAACAGTGGGCATTGAAGGCTTCCGGGAGGAACTGAGAAGATGAGATATCTGGCTGTTTTATTTATGCTTTTTTCGGGTTCCGCTGCGGCGTCGGAAGAACGGCAGATGTCCGGCGACGAGATTGCAGTACTTCTGCCGACCATTACCGCGTCGATCGGCTCGACCAATCAGACCTTTGCCACCGATGGCGGGACAATATTCAAGGTCGGCACACGCATCAGCAACGGAAGGTGGCGGGTGCAGGGCGATTTTTACTGCTCCACTTGGCCGCCTTCCGATGCCTGGCGCTGCTACGAGGTGCATTTCGAAAAAAGCGAAGGCAAGAGCCCCGACCGCATCATCTGGGTCGATGCCCAGCTCGGCAACGAAACCATCAATTTCATCCTGCCCAAGGCACAGTGACATCTGAGGAAACAGAACAATGAGCGACCCGCGCCACAATATTCGCGATATCTACCCGCCGACAGGCCCGGAAATCACTGCCAAATCCTGGCTGACCGAGGCGCCGATGCGCATGCTGATGAACAATCTGCACCCCGATGTGGCCGAAAACCCGCATGAGCTCACCGTCTATGGCGGTATCGGCCGGGCTGCGCGCAACTGGGACGCATTCGATACAATCGTCGCCAGTCTGAAAACACTGGAAGACAACGAAACGCTGCTTGTGCAGTCGGGCAAACCGGTGGGTGTTTTCCGCACCCACGCCGATGCGCCCCGCGTGCTCATTGCCAATTCGAACTTGGTGCCGCACTGGGCCAACTGGGACCATTTCAACGAGCTCGATAAGAAGGGCCTGATGATGTACGGCCAGATGACCGCCGGCTCTTGGATCTATATCGGCAGCCAGGGCATCGTACAGGGCACCTACGAGACATTCGCGGAGGCCGGCCGCCAGCACTATGGCGGCGATCTGAAAGGCAAGTGGCTCCTGACCGCCGGGCTCGGCGGCATGGGCGGCGCCCAGCCGCTTGCTGCGGCCATGGCCGGCGCCTGCTGCCTTGCCGTGGAATGCAATCCCGACAGCATCGATTTCCGGCTGCGTACCCGTTATGTCGACGAAAAGGCCGAAACGCTGGACGAAGCGCTGGAGATGATTGAACGCTGGACAAAGGCCGGCGAAGCCAAATCCGTCGGCCTTCTCGGCAATGCGGCGGATGTCTTTCCGGAGCTGGTGCGGCGCGGCGTGAAACCCGATCTGGTCACCGACCAGACCTCGGCGCACGACCCGACAAACGGCTACCTGCCGCAGGGCTGGACGCTGGCCGAATGGAAATCCAAGCGCGAAAGCGATCCGAAGGCGGTTGAAAAGGCGGCGCGGGCATCGATGAAAATCCATGTGGCCGCAATGGTCGAATTCTGGAACACGGGCGTGCCGACGCTCGATTATGGCAACAATATCCGTCAGGTGGCGCTGGAAGAGGGTCTGGAAGACGCCTTTGCCTTTCCGGGCTTCGTACCGGCTTATATCCGGCCGCTTTTCTGCCGCGGCGTCGGACCATTCCGCTGGGCGGCGCTTTCGGGCGATCCGGAGGACATCTACAGGACCGATGCAAAGGTCAAGGAACTGATCCCGGACGACAAGCACCTGCACAACTGGCTCGACATGGCGCGCGAGCGCATCGCCTTTCAGGGGCTGCCCGCCCGCATCTGCTGGGTCGGCCTCGGCCAGCGGCACCGCCTTGGCCTCGCCTTCAACGAGATGGTCAAATCAGGCGAATTGAAAGCGCCGGTGGTTATCGGCCGCGATCATCTCGATTCCGGCTCCGTCGCCTCGCCCAACCGCGAGACCGAAGCCATGAAGGACGGATCGGACGCTGTTTCCGACTGGCCGCTCTTAAATGCGCTCTTGAACTGCGCCTCGGGCGCGACCTGGGTCAGCCTGCACCATGGCGGCGGCGTCGGCATGGGCTTTTCACAGCATTCCGGCATGGTGATCTGCTGCGACGGAACGGATGCGGCCTCGGAACGCATTGGCAGGGTGTTGTGGAACGATCCGGCAACCGGTGTCATGCGGCATGCCGATGCGGGCTACGACATTGCCATCGAGTGCGCCCGCGAAAATGGTCTGCGTCTGCCCGGGATCCTCGGGAACTGATCCGGGCTCAGACCGTCTAGAGTAGCCAGGCATTCTCGGTTCCGGTGCACCTCTTTGCGAGCCGTCCGCTGATCGCTGCACTGGACACCAGTTCCTGGCTGTACCGATCGCTATAAAGTCGGCTGATTTCACCGCCGGAGACAGAAAATGGCGGTCCGTCCATTTGGCTCTGATCGTAATCCAAAGCGATCAAGAGCTGTGGAGCTGTCCCTGTCAACGCCATCAGATGTGCGGCATAGGAACCGCGCATGGGCGCAGGCAGCGCCACCAATGCCGCCCGATCATATGTCGCTTCGATGGGGCCAAGGATTTCGGCGGACAAATCAAAAAAGTCGCCGACCAATATCTCGACTGTTTCGGACCTGTAGTGCACATAATCACCCAAATCCGAGACATCGGGGTCCGTACCCATATTGACAAAGACCTCTTCGACGGCGGACTGATTCAACTCGATCCCGACGACACGAAATCCTTGTGCAGAAAGCCAGGCCAGATCGCTGGTCTTGCCGCAAAGAGGGACAAAAATCCGATCTCCACGATTCAGGGCAAGGCGATGAATATTCTTCGATAACAGAGGATTAACCTCTTCCTCATGGAAGGCAATTTGGTTTTCCTTCCACCCTTGCTGCCAGAATGCCGGGTCCATTGCTGCCTCGATTCACTTGTCTGCGGGATGATTCTCGACGCATCATACGACCTCAAGTCAACTTGAGGTCAAGACCAATGGCAGCAAAACCCGTAGCCGGTCAGTCGTTGCCTTCCAATGTGGCGAGACGCACGTGGCCGAGACCGCAAGACCGAAGCCATGAAGGACAGTTCCCATGCGGGCTACGACGTTGCCATCGCGTGCGCCCGTGAAAACGGCCTGTCCGGGGTTTGTTACTCGCGCGGCTTTGCCGTTGTGTTCCCTTCAACAGGATCGTACAGCCCACCGCCCAGGTGACTGTGCCCCCAGTTCATGATCTCAAGCAGAACCGGTTCCAGTTTCTGCCCTTCGCTGGTCAAAAAATACCGGTAGCGGACCGGGCGGTCCTGATAGGCTTCGCGCCGTACAAGACCCCATTCCATCAACCGTTTCAGGCGCTGTGACAACAAGTTCGCAGGCATCCGCTCCTCGCTGCTCTGAAGTGTCTGGAACGTATCCTTGCCATGCCACATCAGGTCACGCACCACCAGAAAGGTCCATTTGTCGCCCAAAATCTCGAGCGTGCGCGCAATCGAACAGCGGGAACGAAAGTCGTGTTGGTGCTTTGTCATGGCGGGCTCCAAAGGGTTGGCTTGCTTCTGACTACAGCAGTCACTTTAAAAATGGAAGCTTGACGTCACGAGTAACTTTAAATATGGAAGTCACTATCAATATCTTCAAGCAAAAGGCCCCGAAGATGTCCGCCATTGGAAACACGCCCCTCATCAAACTGAGCCATCTGACCGGTCCCGACAGCGCAGATGTCTACGTTAAGTGGGAAGGCGCGAACCCGACTGGCAGCATGAAAGACCGGATGGCGCTGTCGATGATCGAAGGTGCGCAAAAGCGCGGCGATCTGAAACCCGGAGGACGTGTGGTCGAGTATACCGGCGGCAGCACCGGCAGTTCCCTGGCGATGGTGTGCGCAACCCGAGGCTATCAGGCCCATTTCGTTTCATCGAACGGCTTTTCCGAGGAAAAGCTGCAGACGATGCGGGCGTTCGGGGCCGACGTCGAGATTGTCCATACGGAAGACGGGGTCCTGACGGCGGATGTGATCGACCGAATGATCGTCCGGGCAAGGGAAATTGCGGATGAACCGGGCACCTTCTGGCCGGATCAGGTGAACAATCCAGACAACAAGCGCGGATACCACGCGATGGGGCGCGAAATCCTCGACCAGACAGACGGTCCGATTGACGAGTTCGTCATGGCCGTCGGTGGTGGCGGCTGCATCTCCGGCAATGCCGAGATCCTGAAAGAACGCAATCCCGAGACCCGCATCATCGGTGTCGAACCCTTTTATGTGCGCAATGTCTCGGGCGGCGATACCGGCGGCAAGCACCGGCTCGAGGGGATCGGCCTGTCGTTCCTACCCTCCATCCTGCGGCGTGATCTGATTGACGACGTTGTGCCGGTGAAGGACGAAAACGCGTATTCAACCGCGCGTTCATTGGCAAAGACGGAAGGGCTCATCGGCGGTGTCACATCGGGTGCAAACATCTGGGCTGCCCTCGAGCGCGCCAGGGAGTTGGGGCCGGGAAGGAAAGTGGTTTCGGTTATCATCGATACAGGACTACGCTATCTGAATGGAGACCTGTATCGGTGACAGTGGCGGATCGCTGGTTTCGGAAATGGTGGCGGCGCATCTCGGTCACCCGAACCGGGCTGTCAGTCAGATATTGTTCAAACCCGAAATCCTGTTTCCGGAATACGACTGAATCCAATAACACGTTCCCTCAAGGTATGCTGTTCGGGAAATGCACCGAGTTGGCATCCGATGCATATTCAATATCCGCCAATTGCCGCTTTCGGGCAGTTTTTAACCGCAGCAGGAGTTGCCTTCTTGAATTGGCGGACAGGGCACAGTCGCATAGGAGCAGTAAACGCAGCAATCGCCCTCTTTTGGTTTCAGAACAGCCCCGCAGCCTTTGCAGTCATAAAACCACTGGCATGCATTTGTGGGCATGGTTTCTGTTTCAACGTGACCGCACTGCGGACAGGTGATTGTGGTTTGGAGCTTTACTGTGTCTGGCGTCGCCATAGTGCGTACCCTGTTACGAGAATGAAGATTGCCAAAGCAGGCAACAGGACAATGTCCAGATAGCCGATAAAGACCGAAAACCCGATTGCAGGGAGCAGCCAGACGAGAATTGGCGTGAAACAACAAAGGGCTGACACAACGGTGCCGACAATGCCGATTGAGAGAAGTCTGTCTTTCATGATCCGTCCAAAAAATTGCCGGTGGGGAAATCAATGATACTATGCCACCTGTAGTGACTACAGGATCAAGGACAATTTCGTGTATCCAATCGGCGAGGCAGCAGTGCGCAGCGGCGTGCTGATCGAGACCATTCGCTACTATGAGCGTGAGGGTATTGTTCCGAAGCCGGACCGTACGGCATCGGGACGCCGGACATATTCCGACGTTGATATAGCTCGCCTACGTTTTGTAAAAAGGTGCCGAGACCTTGGTTTTCCAACACCGGACGTCAGGTCACTTCTTGGTCTCACGGACGGCTCCCAATCGACCTGTTCTGCGGCCCAGCAAATCGCCGCCAGGCATCTCTCCGATGTACGAAATAAGATTGCCGATCTGAGAGGCATGGAATCCTCCCTGGAAAAAATGATGGAATTATGCAGCCAGGGCGACGCGGTGTGCCCGATACTCGATCAGTTGTTGTCTGAATGAATTTGTGGAAAAGGCAGGCACGGCGTTGAGCGCCGCGCCTCTTTATTTTCAAACAATCCTTGACCCCGGAACCTGATTTCCCAGGATATATTGAAAGTCTTTTTGCGCGTGAGATGGTTTTTTTTCCGCTGGGAAAGGTAGGATAGAGCAGAACAAAAATATCGAGGGAGGAGTAAACGGCATGCCTACCGCAGTCCGTAATGAACTTCGCTTCATTTTGAACAGTGAAGTGGTGCATCTGCAAAATGTTTCACCGACCCTCACGCTGCTTGACTATCTGCGTCTGCAACGGCTTCTGACCGGCACCAAGGAAGGCTGCGCCGAAGGCGATTGCGGCGCCTGCACGGTGCTTGTCGGCCGCATCGGTCCAAAGGGGCTGGTTTACGAATCCGTCAATGCCTGCATTCGTTTCATGGCATCGCTCGATGCCTGCCACATTGTCACCGTCGAGCATCTGGCCGATGTCAACGGACAACTGCATCCCGTGCAGCAGGCGATGGTCGATTTCCACGGCTCGCAATGCGGCTTCTGCACGCCGGGCATCGTCATGTCGCTTTACGGACTTTGGCTGGAGACACCGAAGGCCGACGCCGAGCGTATTGAAAAGACGCTGCAGGGCAATCTTTGCCGCTGCACCGGCTACGAGGCGATCCTCAATGCCGCCGAAGCCGTCGGGCAGACCGGCAACGGCAAGGACAAGCTTGTCGTCACCCATGAGGAAATCAGTGCGAAGCTGGCTGAACTCAAGGACGGAAGCCGGGTTGAAATCAATTCTCCGGAAGGCTCCAGCATCGTTCCGGCTACGGCTAACGATCTCGCCGACGTGCTTGAAAACAATCCCGACGCCACGGTGGTGGCGGGTTCGACCGATGTCGGCCTTTGGGTGACAAAACACATGCGGGATATCTCGCCCGCCGTCTTTATCGGCAATCTGGTCGATCTGCAGACCATCGAAGAGGATGATGCCGGCATCACGATCGGCGCGGGCGTCACCTTTACGGACGCCTTCGAGGCGATTTCCCGCAGCATTCCGACCATGGGCGATCTGTGGGACCGCATCGGCGGCGAGCAGGTGCGCAACATGGGCACCGTCGGCGGCAATATCGCCAACGGCTCGCCCATCGGCGACACGCCCCCGCCCTTCATCGCGCTCGGTGCCAGCGTCACCTTGCAAAAGGGCAGCGCGACACGCACGATCGATCTCGAGGACTTCTTCATAGATTACGGCAAGCAGGACCGGGAACCCGGCGATTTCGTGCGGGCGCTCCATATTCCGAAGCTGCCCGACGGTGACAAATTCGCCGTCTACAAGATTTCGAAACGCCGCGACGAAGACATCTCGGCAGTCTGCGCGGCATTCCGGGTGCGCCTCGATGGCGCCGGCAATGTGGAAAACGCCCGTTTTGCCTTCGGCGGCATGGCGGCAACGCCGAAACGCGCCAGCGCCGTTGAAAAGGCCCTGATCGGCAAGCCGTGGGCCGAAGCCGAGATCGACAGGGCGATGGCGCTGTTCGATCAGGATTTCACCCCGCTGACCGATTGGCGCGCATCGGCCGAATACCGCATGCTGGCCACCAAGAACCTTCTGAAACGGTTCTTCCTGGAAACGCAGGGCGACAGCGTTCAAGTCGTCCGGCATACAAAAACACTGGCGGGGGCATAGATTATGGGACAGACCGTCAGCGCACGCAGCAGCAAGGCAATCTCCGGAGGCGTTCACACGTCGCGGCAACACGATTCCGCCCATAAACACGTCACGGGCGCAGCCGAATACATCGACGACATGATGGTACCGGCGGGCACCCTGCACGGCTATCTCGGCCTGTCCGAGCGAGCCCATGCGACGATCAAATCCATGGATCTTGAGGCTGTGCGCGCAGCGCCCGGCGTCGTCGACGTTCTGACCGCCGCCGATGTGCCCCATAATGACATCAGCCCGTCTCATCTCGATGACGAACCGGTGCTGACCGACGGTTATTGCGATTTTTACGGTCAGCCGCTCTTTGCGGTCATCGCGGAAACGCGCGAAGCGGCACGCAACGCCACGCAGCTTGCAAAAATCGACTATGAAGATCGCGAATACAAAATTGATGTCGTGGAGGCCATGGAGGCCGACTATCCGCATGTGACAAAACCGCTGAAGCTTGAGAACGGCGATGTCGGAGCAGCGCTTGAGACCGCTGCCAACCGGATTTCCAGCGAAATGCGCATTGGCGGTCAGGACCACTTCTATCTCGAAGGCCACATCGCCATGGCGGTGCCGGGCGAAGACGACGAGGTGACGATTTATTCGTCCACCCAGCACCCGAGCGAAGTCCAGCATATGGTGTCGCACGCGCTCAATGCACCTTCCAATGCCGTGACCGTCAATGCAAGACGCATGGGCGGCGGTTTCGGCGGCAAGGAAACACAGGGCAATCAGTTTGCGGCGATTGCGGCGATTGCCGCCAAGCGTCACAACCGCGCCGTCAAGATCAGGCCGGACCGCGACGACGACATGATCGCCACAGGCAAGCGCCACGATTTTCACATGTCCTTCGATGTCGGCTTTGACAATGAGGGCCGGATCGAGGCGCTTGAGGCGGTGTTTGCCGCGCGCTGCGGCTTTTCTGCCGACCTGTCCGGGCCAGTCACCGATCGTGCTCTGTTCCACACCGACAATTGCTACTATCTGCCGAACGTGTTGCTGACTTCGCGGCCAATGAAGACCAATACAGTTTCCAACACGGCGTTTCGCGGCTTCGGCGGCCCGCAGGGTATGCTCGGCGGCGAGCGGGTGATCGAAGAAATCGCTTACGCGCTCGGCAAGGATCCGCTGGAGATCCGCAAAATCAATTTCTACGGCGAGAACGACCGCAACGTCACGCCCTACCACCAGACGGTGGAAGACAACATCATCGAGCGGATCGTCGGTGAACTGGAAGGCTCATCCGACTATCAGGCGCGGCGCAAGTCGATTATCGAATTCAACAAGACGAGCCCGGTCATCCGCAGGGGCATTTCGCTGACGCCGGTCAAGTTCGGCATCTCCTTCACCGCCACCTGGTACAATCAGGCGGGTTCGCTGGTGCATGTCTACCAGGACGGCTCGATCCACCTGAACCATGGCGGCACCGAGATGGGCCAGGGCCTCAACACCAAGGTTGCGCAGGTGGTCGCCGACGAGTTCCAGGTGGACCTCGAAACGATCCGCATTACCGCAACATCAACCGGCAAGGTGCCGAACACATCAGCCACCGCCGCATCCTCGGGCTCCGACCTCAACGGCATGGCCGCTGCCAACGCCTGCGAGCAGATCAAGACACGGCTGGTCGCCTTTGCCTGCGAGCACTACGGCGTTCCGGAAGACCAGGTCGCTTTCGTTCCGAACCATGTGCAGGTGGGCAACCAGCTGATCCCGTTCCCGGATTTCATCAAGCAGGCCTATATGGCACGCATCCAGCTTTCGGCGGCGGGCTTCTACAAGACGCCGAAAATCCACTGGGACCGCGACAAGGGCCAGGGGCGGCCGTTCTTCTACTTTGCCTATGGCGCTGCCGTTTCCGAAGTGTCGATCGACACGCTGACCGGCGAATACCATGTCGACCGGGTCGACATCCTCCACGACGTCGGCAAGTCGCTCAACCCGGCCATCGATCTCGGCCAGGTGCAGGGCGCCTTCATCCAGGGCATGGGTTGGCTGACCACGGAAGAGCTGTGGTGGGACGACAATGGCCGGCTGCGCACCCATGCGCCGTCGACCTACAAGATCCCCCTTGCCTCCGACAGGCCGAAGGAATTCAACGTCCAGCTCGCCACCTGGTCGACCAACAAGGAACGCACGATCCGCCGCTCGAAGGCCGTCGGCGAACCGCCCTTCATGCTGGCGAACTCGGTGCTTGAAGCCCTTTCCATGGCGACGGCCAGCGTTGCCGACTACCGCATCTGCCCGCGCCTCGATGCGCCGGCAACGCCCGAACGTATCCTCCTGGCCGTCGAACGGCTCAAAAAAGGCTGACCATGGCTTTACGCACGACCAGGCTGTTGCAGTTTTTCGAGACGAACAGTCCGGTCGTGCGCGTTGAAGTGGCCGAGGCACTTGGCTCGACGCCACGGGAAACCGGCGCCTGGATGCTGGTCTCCGACACGGACCTTTTCGGCACCATCGGCGGCGGGCAGCTCGAGCTGATGGCCATCAACGAAGCGCGCGATCTCATCAGGAGCGGTGCGCCCACCGGTGATATGAACGTGCCGCTGGGGCCGGAAATCGGCCAGTGCTGCGGCGGCCGGGTTGCCTTGTCACTCGACCGGCTCGACGGGAAATCCATCAAGGATATTTCGGAAACCGTGCGCAGGGACGATGCTGCGCTGCCGCAGGTCTATGTCTTCGGCGCCGGCCATGTCGGCAAGGCGCTGTCGCAGGCGCTCAGCCTGCTTCCCGTGCGCGCCATTCTGGTGGAAACCCGGCAGGACGAACTTGATGCGGCAACGGCGGACGTCGAAAAACACCTTGCGGCCATGCCGGAAAGCCTGATCGGCGATGCGGCGCCCGGTTCGGCATTCGTGGTATTGACCCACGACCACGCGCTCGATTTCCTCATTGTCCAGCAGGCCCTCGCCCGCAAGGACGCCGCCTATGTCGGCATGATCGGCTCGAAGACGAAGCGCGCGACCTACCGCAGCTGGCACAGGAATAATGATGACGATCCGGCGGGTTGCGATCGACTGGTCTGCCCGATCGGCGGCAGCGACGTGAAGGACAAACGCCCGCAGGTCATCGCCGCGCTCGTTGCCGCTGAAATCATGACGGCACTGCTTGGATAGAGCGTTTCCTGACGCCACCGAACATTACCGCGAATTCATATTTGACTGCCTTTTTTCGCTTTCGGCTGCCTCATTTCGCCCCCACATAAGTCGGGAGAAATGGAGCCCCGCGTTCCATGCGGGGCACTCCGGACCATGAAAGGAGTTTGTCATGATCAAGTATTTGGCACGCCGCAGAATGGAAGAGATCGACAGCAATATTCAACAGCTGGTCGACATTCAGGACGCTTTGACCAGACCTCAGGAAGAGTAGCTGGAAAAGCTGGACCGCGCCCACAAGTTCTGGCAGCGGTTGGCAGCCTGAACCACAACAATACAAGGGCCCCCGGCGGCAAAGTCGTCTCCGGGCCCTTTCCGTTTGAACACCGGAAAGCCGCCGCTCGGCATTTCTTCCCCCGCCCGCACCTTTCAGTGCAGTTTGAACTCCCAGTCGACGCGTTTGAATTCACCCGGCTTGATCAGATGCTGATGGGTGAACTGCACCGAATGGATCGGCCCTTCCAGATTATCCTTCCAGAAATCCAGAAAGCCGTGAAGTTTCGGAAACTCCGGGGCTGTATCGTATTCCTGCCAGAGATAGGACTGAATCATCGTCTTGAAATCCGGCATGCGATAGAAAATCTGCGCTGTTGTCAGGCCGTGGCCGGCCAACATCAACTCCATTTCCGTGGCACTCATCCGCTCCTCCGAATGGACCTTGAACGAATCAATTGTCCCGCGATTTGCCGGATATTGCAACTCGGATCACGAATTATTATTGGAAAACAGAATGTTGGCACTCATCAGGGTGGAGTGCTGATGGTGCAGTTGGTCACCTGCAGGTGTAGCGCGCAAAATCAAATGGCACAGCGCGCAAGATCAAATGGCATCACTTTTGAAGCCTTTGAACGGCCTTTGAAGCGCGGTTAACTCTGGCTGACCGTTGGGGGTCCGAGTCTCTCCCCTACCCCTCTCCACTCATGGTCTATTGTTGTAGCGCACCAGGCGGTTTTACAATTTTGACACTGCGTTTAGCAGCACTCGAACACCTTACAACGCTCAATGCTATCTTACATCTAATCCAAGCGATTTCGGTTTTTGCGGAATACTTTTGTTAGACGGTGTTCTGTACCAAGTGCATGTTCACTGATTTGATGGGCTTTGCTAAAGAGAGTCTTCGCGTCCTGTAACCGACCTTGGCGTTCCAAGTTGCCGCCTAGATTGTTATAGCTCCTGGCTGTGTCTGGATGTTCTTTGCCGAGTTCATGTTCGCGGATTTCAAGCGCTTTGCGAAAAAACGCTTCAGCCTCCTTCAGCTGATCTTGTCCGCTCAGATTGGATGCTAGGTTGTCATAGCTTGTGGCGGTTTCTGGATGCTCATTGGAGTTCCCCCGGTTTAGTGGACGGTTTGACGCTAGCAGAATCCAGCTGTTCAGCCTGCCTCCTTTCGTAAGTTATGGGTGACTTGTATCCGAGCGCCGAATGGCGCCGGGCGGGATTGTACCATCCCTCGATGAAT